>NZ_JBPPGJ010000012.1:0-191996 GCF_051594765.1 Oryzibacillus soli | reverse complement strand
GAACCACGCGTTCCCATCTCGAACACGACCGTTAAGCCCTCCAGCGCCGATGGTACTTGGACCGCAGGGTCCTGGGAGAGTAGGACGTCGCCAAGCACTGAGAAGCCTCTAAGCATATTGCTTAGAGGCTTCTTTGTTTTGATTGAACGTTCCTGCAGCATCGTAGAATTTCCCGCTGCGAATATTGGGTTAGCTCCCATGACTCACAAGCTATACCCTTCTCCCCTGTGTGGGATACTATCCCCAAAACAGGGGGAGGGACTAGAATGAACCGAGTGCTGATAGGCCCTATGGCCGGAATAATAGCCTGTAGTATTGCACTTAGCGGATGCGGGCAGAACCGCAATCAGGGGGGAGCTGCCCCTTATTCTATTGACGATGAGGCGAACTCGGTTAGCCCCATTGCGACGACTCCTACACCCGCGCCTGCTGCAGCAGAAAGTCCGGCTGCCGAAGCTCCGAAAAAGAGCGAGGTAAAGGTGAAGGGAATTTACGTGAGCGCTTGGAACATGAGCGGCGCGAAGTACGATAAGCTTGTGAAGCTGGTTGAAGAAACCGACCTGAACGCAATGGTATTGGATGTGAAGAACGATTCCGGGCAGGTCACCTACCCGTCAAACGTTCCGCTGGTGAACGAGATTCAAGCTGATGGGAAAGAGATTGTGCCGGACATGGCGGAGAAGGTGAAGCAATTGAAGGCCAAGGGCATCTATACCATCGGACGCGTGGTCATATTTAAGGATCCGTTCCTGGCTTCCAAGAAGACTTCCTATGCCATGCAGAAAAAAGGTGGGGGAATCTGGAGGGACGGAAAAGGGGTCTCATGGGTCGATCCGTACGACGATCAGGTATGGAACTATAACATTGCAATTGCCAAAGAAGCCGCGGCGTTGGGTTTTGACGAGATTCAATTTGATTATGTGCGCTTTCCCGATAATGCGAAGAAAGTGGATGAGCAGGTCCAATATCGGAATCCGGAGGGATCGAATAAATCGGAGGCGATCGTTGATTTTCTAACACGGGCAAGAGATCAGCTTCCGAATGTCGTCCTATCCGCCGATGTATTCGGGCTTACGACTTCCTCAAAGGATGATATGGGCATCGGCCAGAAATGGGAGGCCATTGCTCCCGTAGTCGACGTCATCTGCCCCATGATCTATCCTTCGCATTATTCCAAGGGGATGTATAATATTACGAACCCTGATTTGAAGCCCTATGATGTGGTAGCAAAGGCTCTGTCTGATGCAGCCGAAGCCAGCAAGAAGACGGCCGCAAGCCATAAGACGGCACGGATCCGGCCGTGGCTGCAGGATTTTACGGCAAAATGGGTGAAACCGCACCAGACTTACGGGAATAAGCAGGTCCAGGAGCAGATCCAGGCGGGGCTGGATCAGGGTATTGATGAATTCCTTCTGTGGAATCCATCCGGTCAGTATAGCTTCAAGTAACGCTTTACTGCACGTGGGTTGACATGAAAATTACCCTTTTGATACAATAGCAAAAATATCCGGAAGTGGATTGAAGTAAAGGGAGGCTATTGTTCGTGTGGGAAACGAAGTTTGTTAAGGAAGGTCTGACGTTCGACGATGTATTGCTCCTGCCTCGCAGATCGGATGTATTGCCGAGAGAAGTGGACGTATCGACCCGTCTGGGACCGAAGCTGAAGCTGAATATTCCGCTTATCAGCGCGGGAATGGACACTGTGACGGAATCGAAACTAGCCATTGCCATTGCGCGTGAAGGCGGAATCGGCGTCATCCACAAAAACATGTCCGTCGCTCAGCAGGCGGAGGAAGTGGATCGGGTAAAGCGTTCGGAAAGCGGCGTAATCACCAACCCCTTCTCCTTGACCCCGGAGCATCATGTGTACGACGCGGAAGAGCTGATGAGCAAATTCCGGATCTCCGGCGTTCCCATCGTCGACGACAACCAGAAGCTGGTCGGGATTCTGACCAACCGGGATCTTCGTTTCGTGCATGACTATTCCATCAAGATCAAGGAAGTCATGACCCGCGACAACCTGGTCACCGCACCGGTCGGCACAACGCTTCAGCAAGCCGAAGGCATTCTGCAGAAGCATAAGATCGAGAAGCTGCCACTTGTGGACCAGGACAATACGCTTAAGGGCCTTATTACGATTAAAGATATCGAGAAAGCCATTCAGTTCCCGCATGCCGCCAAGGACGCCCAGGGCCGTCTGGTGTGCGGTGCCGCCGTCGGGATCTCCAAGGATACCATGGAACGCGTCGCGGCGCTTGTACAGGCCGGCATCGACCTGCTGGTCGTGGACTCGGCTCACGGACATCACCGCAATATTATCGAAGCTGTACGCAGCATCCGTAACGCTTATCCGGACCTTACGATCGTGGCGGGCAATGTGGCGACGGGCGAAGCGACCCGTGACTTGATCGAAGCCGGAGCGTCCATCGTCAAAGTCGGCATCGGACCGGGCTCCATCTGCACGACGCGTGTCATTGCCGGTATCGGCGTCCCGCAGGTGACCGCCATCTATGATTGTGCTACCGCAGCTCGTCCATATAATGTTCCAGTCATCGCTGATGGGGGTATCAAGTACTCCGGTGATCTGACGAAGGCCGTTGCGGCCGGTGCCTCTGCCATTATGATTGGCAGCTTATTCGCAGGCACCGAAGAAAGTCCGGGCGAGTCCGAGATCTACCAGGGCCGCCGGTTCAAGGTATACCGGGGTATGGGCTCCATTGGAGCGATGAAGGAAGGCAGCAAGGACCGCTATTTCCAGGAGAACGAGAGCAAGCTGGTACCGGAAGGCATTGAAGGACGGGTCGCCTACAAGGGACCTCTGGCGGATACGATCCATCAGCTGATCGGCGGTCTTCGTGCAGGAATGGGATATTGCGGCACGGCCAATCTGGAAGAGCTTCGCAACGACACCCAGTTCGTGCGGATTACCGGTGCTGGATTGCGCGAATCGCATCCGCATGACGTGCAGATTACGAAGGAAGCACCCAATTACTCGCTGTAAGAGCGGTGCTTGAGCAGGATGGGCCTCCGGGCTTGTCCTGCTTCTTTTTTTGCGGGAAGGATGCGCTTCGATATAAGGCTTGTTTATGATACAATAGGAAAATAACCTTTTTACTGGGAGTGTGGGTAGTGAAGAACGTTGTTGCAATGAAAAAAAGAATCTTCGTCGCCGTGGTCGCCCTCATCGTTTCCTTGCAGCTTGCCATCGTCCATGAACCGAATCGAGCGTATGCGGCCGAGGCTGCTCCCGATCTGAAGCTGGAGGTCTCCTCCGCTATATTGATGGATGCGGCAACGGGACAGATTCTGTACGAGAATAACGCAGACGTTGCTCTTCCGCCGGCCAGTATGGCCAAGATGATGACCGAGTACCTAGTACTCGAGGCTATCAAGAGCGGGAAGATCAAATGGGAGGATATGGTGCCTACCAGTGAGTATGCAGCCTTCATCCCGGGTTCTGGACAGCTCCTTGCCCAGAATGAGAAGCTCTCCGTAAAAAGCATGTTCGAAGCCATGTCCATCTATTCCGGGAATGACGCCAGCATTGCTCTGGCGGAGTTCATTGCGGGCTCGGAAGAAGAATTCGCCAATAAAATTAACGAGACGGCCAAGAAGATGGGGCTGTCCAAGGATGCGCACTTCATCAACGCCACCGGTCTGAACCGTTCCGATATGGGCAAATATGCCCCTAAGAACATCCAGGGCGAAACCCTGATGACCGCCAAGGATGCCGCCATTATAGCTTATAACATTCTGAAGGATCATAAGGAAGTGCTGGAGTTCACCAAGATCACCTCTAAGAAGCTCCGTGAAACCGACAAGACGCCTATGATCAACTGGAATTGGATGCTCGAGGGCAATAAGAATAACGTCAATTACAAACCCTATTACTACGAGGGTCTGGACGGCTTGAAAACCGGCCACACCGACGAGGCGAAATACTGCTTCACCGGTACGGCGGAGCGCAACGGCATGCGTCTCATCAGCGTAATCATGGGCGCCAAGACGGAGCCCAAGCGCTTCATGGAAACCCGTAAGCTTCTCGATTACGGCTTCAATACGTTCGAGCTGAAGCAAGTCGTTCAAGCGGACGCTGAACTGGATGCCATGAAGACCGTTGAGGTCAAAAAAGCCGTCCATACCAACGTTCCGGTGGTGACGGAGAAGGCTCTGTCCATCTTGGTGAAGAAGGGAACCAAGGACGATCAGATCGTGAAAACGGCTCAGCCTGCAGAAGCGGCGAAGCTGGTGGCCCCTGTCAGTAAGGGGGACGTTCTGGGGAAACTGACGGTAACCTATAACGAGCAGAAGTACGAGGTGAACCTGGTCGCCAAGGAAGATGTGAAAAAAGCGGGCTGGTTCAAGCTGTTCACCCGGTCGATCCGAAACTTCTTCGTGAATTTGTTCTAAGGGTTCAAAAACTTGTACGATACACCCGGTCCGGGTTGTATAATGCATGGTGTTGCTGTAAAATCAATGTTTAGAAACTTTTGGTGAACAACCCGATATTAAGACGCTGCTGGAGTGTCCGGGCATTATGTTTAGGAGGGTCAATAAACGATGGAAACAGGTACATCCCGTGTAAAAAGAGGTATGGCTGAAATGCAAAAGGGCGGCGTCATCATGGACGTCATGAACGCCGAGCAAGCCAAAATCGCCGAGGCGGCTGGCGCTTCCGCCGTTATGGCTCTGGAGCGGGTACCCGCTGATATCCGCGCTGCCGGCGGGGTAGCCCGTATGGCCGACCCGACCGTATTCGAGCAGGTCGTCAATGCCGTGACCATTCCGGTTATGGCGAAGGCCCGGATCGGACATTTTGTCGAAGCGAAGATTCTGGAAGCGCTGGGCTGCGATTATATCGACGAAAGCGAAGTGCTGACCCCGGCCGATGAGGTCTACCATATCGACAAGCGTCAGTTCACCGTACCGTTCGTATGCGGTGCACGTGACCTGGGCGAGGCGCTCCGCCGGATCGGCGAAGGCGCGTCCATGATCCGTACCAAGGGCGAGCCGGGAACCGGCAATATCGTGGAAGCGGTCCGCCACATGCGGATGATCAATGCTCAGATGCGCAAGGTGCAAGCCATGTCCAAGGACGAGCTGATGGCTGAAGCCAAAAACCTGGGCGCCCCATACGAGCTGCTGCTCCAAGTGCATGAGACCGGCAAGCTGCCGGTGGTGAACTTCGCGGCAGGCGGCGTAGCCACTCCGGCTGACGCAGCCCTGATGATGCATCTGGGCGCAGACGGCGTCTTCGTAGGCTCCGGCATCTTCAAGTCGGATAACCCGGAGAAGTTCGCGAAGGCCATCGTCCAAGCGACTACCCACTATACCGATTATGCGCTTCTGGCCGAGCTGTCCAAGAACCTGGGCACTCCGATGAAGGGAATCGAGATTTCCAAGCTGGATGCAACGCAGCGCATGCAAGAGCGCGGCTGGTAAGGCTTAGAAAGAAGGAACGGACATGAAAATCGGAGTTCTAGCTCTTCAGGGCGCCGTAGCCGAGCATATTCGTATGCTCGGCCTTGCCGGTGCCGAGGGCGTTGTCATTAAGCGGACGGAACAGCTTGAGGAGCTGGACGGGCTCATCATCCCCGGCGGGGAGAGCACGACCATCGGCAAGCTGATGAGAACCTACGGATTCATCGAAGCGATCCGGGAATTCTCCGCGCGAAGGAAGCCGGTATTCGGCACCTGCGCCGGGATGATTTTGGTAGCCAAGGAGCTGTCTGGTCAAGAGGAAGCCCACCTGGGGCTCATGGATATCCGCGTAGCCCGGAATGCCTTCGGACGCCAGCGGGAGAGCTTCGAGACCGATCTCGCGGTGAAGGGGATGGAGAATACGGTCCGTGCTGTCTTCATCCGAGCGCCTCTGATCGAATCGGTAGGCGGGAATGTGGACGTGCTGTCGGTCTATCAGGATCAGATCGTAGCGGCGCGCCAAGAGCATCTCCTTGCGGCATCCTTCCATCCGGAGCTGACGGATGATTATGGGTTCCATTCGTATTTTTTGGATATGGTAAGGCAATACAGATAGTACCTTATTCTTTCCCTTGCGGGAGGCGTTACAGTTGTTAGATGCCAAATTGTTGCGTAATGAGCCGGACCGGGTCCGCCAAGCGATGCAGAACCGGGGCAAGCCGCTCGATGATGTGAACCGCTTCGCGGACTTGGATACAAAACGCCGGGAGCTTCTCCAAGAAGTGGAGCAGCTGAAGAACCGGCGGAACACGGTCTCTCAGGAGGTAGCCGTCAAGAAGCGGGCCGGCGAGGACGCCGAACCGTTGATCCTCGAGATGCGGGATGTCGGAGACCGGATCAAGGTGCTGGACGAAGAGGTGCGTGTGGCGGAGGCGGAGCTGGAACAGGTTCTGCTGTCCATCCCGAACGTGCCCCATGCCAGCGTCCCGGTAGGCCGTTCCGAGGAAGACAACATCGAGGTTCGCACATGGGGAGAGCCCGCTGCCTTCGGTTTCGAGGCGAAGCCGCATTGGGAGCTGGCGCAGAACCTGGATATATTGGATTTTGAACGGGCCGGCAAAGTGACGGGGTCCCGTTTCGTCTTTTATAAGGGACTGGGTGCCCGTCTGGAGCGTGCCCTCATCAACTTCATGATGGACCTTCACGCTGAAGAGCACGGTTATGAAGAGATGCTGCCGCCTTATATCGTCAACCGGGACAGCATGACCGGTACCGGCCAGCTGCCGAAGTTCGCGGAGGACGTGTTCAAGCTGGAGGGTACGGACTACTTCATGATCCCGACGGCGGAGGTCCCGGTAACGAACTACCATCGGGATGAGATCCTGATCTTGGAGGAGCTCCCGAAGTATTTCGTCGCATTCAGCGCTTGCTTCCGTTCTGAAGCGGGTGCAGCGGGACGGGATACCCGCGGCTTGATCCGCCAGCACCAATTCAATAAGGTGGAGCTGGTGAAGCTCACCACCCCTGAGTCGTCTTACGACGAGCTCGAGAAGCTGACTCAGAACGCCGAGAAGGTGCTGCAGCTGCTGAAGCTGCCTTACCGCGTTATGGCGCTCTGCAGCGGAGATATGGGCTTCTCTTCGGCCAAGACCTACGACTTGGAGGTATGGATCCCCTCCGCAGGCTGCTACCGCGAGATCTCCTCGTGCAGCAACTTCGAGGATTTCCAAGCGCGCCGGGCCAACATCCGCTTCCGCCGCGACCCCAAGGCGAAGCCGGAATACGTGCACACCCTGAACGGGTCCGGATTGGCTCTGGGCCGGACAGTGGCCGCCATTCTGGAGAATTATCAGCGTGCGGACGGTACGATCGAGATTCCGGAAGTGCTGCGTCCGTACATGAACCAGAAGACGGTCATTGCCCCGAAGTAAGTCCAAGAAATGACGCTTGCCGCCGCTTCAAGGGCTGTGGTACAATGCTTGTTGCCACGACTTTAAGCGGTTTCTCATGGATGGCGACATCCATACGGAGAGGTGGTCGAGTGGTTTATGGCAGCGGTCTTGAAAACCGTCGTAGGTGCGAGCCTACCGTGGGTTCGAATCCCACCCTCTCCGCCATATTACCTTATAGAACACAGAACCCAAACCATGAGCGATCATGGTTTTTTTGTTGTTCCACGGGGAACATTTGGCTGCTTCCCCAGCGGATAAAGAGGCTCTCCCTTCCGCACGTTATAGCATAGGGGAGGTGTCAAAACCATGAGCACAAACGATCAACTGAACGTCGAGCAAAATAAGCTGGTAGCCGCGTGGAAGCGCGTCCTGCCGACTACCATGAATTCTACCGATGCCGTTACGGTCCAAGCGGACGAAGCCGATCCGAGTGCGGTGCGCATTCACGTGGCCACAGCCGGACACAGCATGTACACCTTTGACTTCAAGTGTACGTATGTGGATTCCCGAGAGGTAAAGGTCGAGCTGGTGGACGTGGAGAAGGCGGGTCAGACGGTGGATGAGCGGGGACCGATGATTCAAGAGCTGACGGGAGATTATGTCCGCAATATTCATGAATGCGCGCAAGCTCTCCATGAGCTGACTCACGCCTAAGGGAGGCTATGACGATGACGAAGCAGAAGGCCGCGGATAAGAACCTGCAAAATGTGGCGAAGGATCTGGAGACGACTCCGGTCAATGCCCACAACGCACAGCAGCTTCAGCAAGATACCAACGACCGCCGTCATAAGGATGCCTTGAACCATAACATAACGGATCATTGACGAGGAGGCATGGAGGATGACCAAACAGCCCTATAATGTCGTGAACCCTCCGACAGGCCAGGAGAACCAGCGTGACGAAGCAGGAGGGCCTCCGGAGCCCTTGTCCGGCGGCAAGAAGGTCAAGAATAAGAACCACTCCCGCAATAACCATGGGGAAGGCAGCTAAGCTTCAAAAAAAGTTGCGGTACCGATGCATATAAAACCCCAGATGGGACATTCTAATATCGACGGTGAAACAGAGAGGTGTTGGTTCCGTTGAACGCTACAACGAAACAAACGCATGATCTAAGAGGTGTTGTCGACCTCATATAGAAACCGGAGGGATGTGCCAAAGACTCGATAGGGTTATACCCCAAGGAGTTCAGGTAACAGACTAGTAAGGATCTATAGGAGTGGAAAACATCAATTCACCGTCAAGAAGGACCCTGGCAACAGGGTCCTTTGATTTTGGGGCGTATTTATTTGCGGGTGGTGCCGCCAGCAGGCGCTGCATCGTTATACTTGGCCAGCTTGGCCGCGAGCTTCTCGGATGTAATATAACGGGTTCCGGCATGGATCCGGACGATTTCCTTGTCATTACGCGAGTTGATGCCGTCGCGGGTCGTGAAGAAGAAGTCGATGCCGATCTCGTTGCCGATCTCCATAATCGTCTTATTGTAGAAGCCGAGCGGGAAACAGAGAATGTTCATGTCATTGCCCAGATGGTCGGAGAGCAGCTGATTGGCAGTGGAGAGATCGTCCCGGATGCGCTTGCGGTATTCGGATTCATTCTCCATCCGCTGCTTGCCGTCCAGCCAGATCCGGTTGGCCAAGGGAGCCACCAACTGATTGTCGGCTCCTCGCACCTTGCCGTGGGAGTTATGGCTGTGGGAATAGAAGCTGAACCCCGCATCATGCATCTCCTTCACCTGCTTCCAGGTCATGAAGGGCAGCGACGGATTGTTCGAATCCATATAGCTGGTCACAAGAAAATTGGTTGCCGTGAAGCCGTATTTCTTCAGTAAAGGGTAACCGTACCGGTAATAGGATTCGTACCCGTCATCGAAGGTGATGACCACCGCATTGGGAGGCACCGGCTGGTTCTCCTTCACAAACCTTACATAATCCTCGATGGAGATCACCTGGTACTTACGATCCTTCAGCACCTTCAGGTGGCTCTCGAATTTGGCCGGAGTAATGGTGACCTCTTCATTCGCTTCCACTTCAGCCAAGTGGTGGTACATCAAGACTATGACCTTATCCCGGTAATGGATCGATTTGGCGGGCAAGCTGGGCATGGGTGTCGGTGTCGGAGAAGGGGAAGCTGCTGCCGGGGGGGAGGGCGATGCAGACGGTGGCGGCGGCGAAGAGCCGTCCATCATGGAGGTCTGGCTCAACTCGGCATTGGCATATTGGGTAACGGTTGCAATACTCGACGAGGGTTTCTGGCCGCAGCCGAAGGTCACCAGCAGAAGCGCCGCAGCAGCCAAAGGATACCATGCTTTCATCTCGACCATGCTCCTATGAAGATAATGAGAAGTCCCAAAGTGCTCTAGTTCACTTTATGCATCATGGCTAACATCATGACCGCTTCAGTATGAAAACGCTTACACATTCGATTAAATAATGGTCGAGACGACAGGATTCGAACCTGCGACCTCTTGCTCCCGAAGCAAGCGCTCTACCAAGCTGAGCCACGTCTCGACAATAACCAAGCATTCAATTATGGGCCGCCTTAGACAGCGACAAAGACTATTATAACAAAAATCAGGACCATGTCAAATCCTAATTTAGGAGAGAAAGATCTGGCGTTCCCGAGAGGATTCGAACCTCCGACCTGCAGTTTAGGAAACTGTCGCTCTATCCTGCTGAGCTACGGGAACGCGCGAACAACATTATAACACGGGGCAGATCGAGGAATCAACCGGAATCCTGTTGACAGCTGTGTATATAAAATAATATACTGTGCATATAACAATATATACAGTTAGGCTTTTGGAAGCGGGGTGCCAGCTTGTACATTACCTTATCGAACAGTGACCCAGCGCCGCTGTACGAGCAGATTAAGAAGCAGATTATCGAGCAGGTCGTTCAAGGCACCTTGCGTGCGGGAGAGATGCTGCCTTCCATCCGGGCTATGGCCAAGGAGCTGGAGATCAGTGTTATTACGGTGAAGAAGGCTTATGAGGATCTGGAGACGGAAGGGTATATCGTCACCAAGCAAGGGGTCGGCTCCTGCGTGGCGGAGGCCGGCGCAGAATTCGTCCGGGAGATGAAGCTGAAGGCGATTCAGCAGCACTGGGAGCAAGGCATTGCGGGTTGCCGGGAGCTGGGGATGAGCGATGAGGAGATTCTTCGGAATTTCAGACTGATCATGGATGTAGAATGACGGGAGGCGGGGAAAATGGAAGAGATGATTCTCCGGGTGAAGGGATTGACGAAGCGGTACGGCGCGTTCCGGCTGGACCGGGTCAACTTGGAGATTCCCAAGGGCTATATTATGGGCTTCGTGGGCCAGAATGGCTCCGGGAAGAGTACGACGATCAAGTGCATGATGGATCTGATTCCGTTCGAGGAGGGCACGGTAGAGCTGTTCGGTCAAGGCCCGGAGGCGAAGCGGGAGCTTCTGAAGGAGAGGATCGGGTACGTAAGCGAGGACTCTTATTTCTACGAGGATATGACGGTGGAGTGGACGGGACGGTTCGTCGGCCGCTTCTACCGGAATTGGGACTCGGCCCTGTACAGGAAGCTGCTGGCCCGGTTCCAGGTGGATCCCCGGAAGAAGATCAAGGAGCTGTCTCGGGGGATGAAGGTTAAGCTGTCGTTGGCCTTGGCCATGGCCCATCACCCGGAGCTGCTGATTCTGGATGAACCGACCTCCGGTCTTGACCCGGTGGTGAGAAACGAGCTGCTGGAGGTGTTCCTCGAGATCATCCAGAACGAGAGCTGCTCCATCTTCTTCAGCTCCCACATCTCCTCGGATATCGAGAAGGTAGCGGATTACATTACGGTCATCCATGACGGCCGGATTGTCGTCAGTACGGATAAGCATTCCCTCTTGGACAGCTGGAGGATCATCCGTGCGGACCGCCGATACGACGAGACGGGGCTCGTGGAGGGGCTGTTCGGAGTGAAGCGGAATGAATTCGGCTTCAGCGGTATCGCGAAGGACCCCCAAGCCTTCGCCAAAGAATGGCGCAGCAGGTTCCACGACGGGGAGTACAAGTCGGAGCGGCTGACGGTGGATGAGCTGCTGGTCAGGCTCGCAAGAGAGGAGGATAAGGTATGCTCCCATTAATCTGGAAGGACTTCCTGCTGCAAAAGCGGACCGCTTATCTCTACGTGGGTATCGGGGCCTTGTTCTTCTTCTACTTGGATGCGATGGATCAGAGAAACATGATGGCCGCCATGATCCCGGCCTTCATGATTGTCTACAGCTTCATGAACCGTTCTATGGCCGAGGATGACCGGAATCATTCGCTTCGCCTCCTGGTATCCATGCCTCTGCCTAGAGCGACGCTCGTCCGAGCCAAGTATGCCAGCATCGGAATCGTGGCCCTGCTCTCCCTGGCCGTGTTCCTGACGGCGGGAGTCTTGGCCGGGGCGTACAGCTTCCGGGATCCGGAGGAGCGGGTGCTGAACCTTCTGATCCTGGCGGTATTTACGCTGGTATGTACGGTTCTCGTCTCCGTCTTCCTCCCCCTGTCCTTCAAGCTGGGGGCGGTCCGAGCTCAGACCATCAACCGGTTCGTATTCATCGGAATGTTCATGTTGGGAGCCACATTCGGCACGATCATCACCAAGCTGGGGAACCGGCTGATACCGGAAGGAGAGCCGCCTGCTTGGATCGCAGACCTCGAACGACTCGGCGACACGTTCTCCGGCTGGAGTCCTTATATCGGCATCTTGGCTCTATTCCTCTTGGCTCTCTTGATCTATGCAGCATCCATGCAGCTGTCGATCCGGTACTTCCGGCGCAGGGAGCTGTTCTAACGGAGGCTTGCCCCGAAGCTTGCGGAAGAAATTCGTCAGGAGCAGACCGCATTCTTCCCGCAGGATATCAGGCACCAGCTCCACCCGGTGGTTGAAGCGTTCTTCCTGAAGGAGATTCATGAGCGTACCGGCACACCCGGCCTTCGGGTCCGGCGCTCCGTATACGACGGCAGGGATCCTGGAGTTTACGATAGCCCCAGCGCACATCGGGCAAGGCTCCAGCGTGACGTACAGGGTACAGCCCAAGAGCCGCCAGGCGCCCAGCCGGGTGCTCGCCTCTTTGATCGCGATCATCTCGGCGTGGGCGGTGGGATCGTGGGCAGTCTCCCGCAGATTGTGGCCGCGGCCGACGATTTCACCGTCCCGGACAATGACGCAGCCGATGGGAACTTCACCGATGGCCTCCGCCTTCCGGGCTTCGGCTATGGCTTCTTGCATCCAGATCTGATGGTCCATGAAGGCACTCCTTTGTTGTAATCCGAAGGGGAAGAATGTTCTCCCAATATCGAACACATTTTCGCTTGTTAACAGGCTGTGGATAAACCTGTGGATATCTGTGAATAAGTGATATGGTTTTCCACATGTTATTGTATCGGTCCACAGCGGGGATTACAATCCACAGTCCCGAATACGATGATGCGAGAATGCCCAATAGACCCCGGCAGCCGTCTGGCTGACCGGGGTCTACGTCATTAGCGGGAGGAATCGCTCTGCTCCAGGTTCTCAAGTGTGTTCTCGCATGCGGGCCGAATCTCCAGCCACACTAACCGGGTCTCCGGACGGATCTCCGGATGGCTGCCTGCGGGAAAGCGCAGCACGGTGCCCGGCTTCAGCAGGTGGAGACTCTCTCCGAGCCGGAGCTCGCCGGAGCCGAGCTGGATGACCCAGATCTCGTCATGGGTCACGTGGCGGCGGCAGAGCGGAGCCCCCGGCAGGGCCACGACCCGGGTCGTGGCGGCCCTCTGCGGAGAGGCGGGCTCAAGCACCAGGCTGCTCCCCCATTCCTTCTCCTCGTACAAGGGAGTGGCGCCTTCCTCGGGAAGCAGCTCCTTCACCTTATGGCTGCTGGCCTTGGTGGCGACGAGCACCCCATCGGCGGAGGCGGCAACAATGACGTTGGGGACATCGACCACATGAATGGGAACCGGAAGCTCGTTGACCAGGTGGGTGTGCTCCGAATGGCCGGTTACCGAGCCGGAGCCGGTTACCGGCGTCTGCAGTTGGCCGCACAATACCTCCCAGCTCCCCATATCGCTCCACGCTCCTTGATAGGGAAGAACGGCGGCACTCCTCGATTTCTCCGCGATCCGATGATCCAGGCTGGCTACCGGAAGATCCGGATAACGCTCTGCCAGCTCCCCGTCATCGGCCGGGAGCCCCGAGCGTTCCAGCTCCTGCAGAAGCAGCCGGAGCCGGAGCCCGAATACGCCGCAATTCCACAGGGCCCCCTGCTTCAAGAGAGACCGGGCCGTCTCCTCGTCCGGCTTCTCCTGGAACCGGGCTACGGGAAGGTAGGGCTGCTCATCCGGACGATCCGTCCGGGGGACGATATAACCGAATTGGGTGGACGGGTGGGAGGGCTGTACACCTATTAGAGCCAGCTCCGCGCCGGATTGGCGAAGAATCCGGGGAAGCTGCTTCAGCCGGTCCATAAAGTGCTGCTCGGCAAACAGATCGACGGGAAGGATGACGACCGGTTCGCGGGGATCGGCCTGTTGACGAGAGTGAAGGTAAGCGGCTGCCAGCAGAGCGGCGTGAAAGGTGCCCCGCTTGAGCGGCTCGCATAGGACGGGGACCCGGCCGCCGGTTTGGCGGTTCACCAGCTCCCGCTGGCTGTGGTGAGCGACGATCAGGGCAGACGACAGCAGCCCGGCACTCCGGAGCTGGCGGCAGATCCGCTGCAGCATGGATTCCATGCCCCCCACCTCCGATGGCAGAAGCTGCAGGAACGCTTTGGAACGGATCTCGTTGGAGAGAGGCCAAAGCCGCTTGCCGGAGCCTCCGGACAGGATCAGAACCTTCAAGGGAAAGCCTCCTTATATGGAAGTCTAGAGAATGGATGGAGCAGGCATGATGGCCGAACTTCAGGGAAAACGGTCCTACCGGGACTTGCGATAGTACTCGTCGCGCTTATGGAAGGACAGGGACCGGTAGCTTTGGGCCAGCCGGGTCAGCTTGGAGGCGGACAGATGGCCGATGTTCGTCCCATGGAGGTGCCGGTTCAGCGTCTTCTTGAAGCGAATACGGGAGGGGGCGCGGTTATACACGAAATTCCCGTAGGTCTCAAATTCGGAGAAGGCGAACATACTGGAGGTGCGGATCCCCTTCAGAATGGCTTGGTACCAGGGGATGCCGTGGCGGGCCTCCAGGTGGGCCTTCAGCCGCTTCAGCCACCGCTTGTCGAACAGCATATAATGAGCGACGAAGGAGCGCGGCGCAGAGACCTGCTCGCCCAAGAGCTTCCGGTAAGCGCGGAAATACTCGGGCTGGCTCCAATTCCGCGAATACACGACCGTGCGCCCCTCCGCCCGGAACACATGAGGACGGATCATCACCGTATCGGCATCGGCCACCAAGAAGTGCCGCGACTTCACAACGGTATCCCCGCCCAGCTTCAAGAGCTGCTGGAGCATCCAGCCGGAGCGGTCCCATCTGGCCGAGCGGTAGCGGATGTCCTTCTTCGTAATGGGAAGCACCGTGTTCTCGTTCACGAAGGTGCAGCCCTTGCGGCGGCAGAGCTCCTCCAGCCTGGCACTGCGGGGGGACACGATATAGATCCGGCCGACGGCGGGCCGGACCATCTTTCTTAAGGAGTCAATGACATGGGGGAGGTTCGGCAGATCCTTCTCTATGGCCGGGATCAGGACATCGATGGGGACCGGTCTACCGTTTGCCTGGACAGAGGGCATCTCATCATCTCCGATATTCATAATGTAGTACCATGCTATGTAAGTGCGCTTTGAATGGGAAGGGCATCGGCGGTTAGGAAAATAACAGGAACTATGAATTTCAGAGCAAATTCGGTATAATAATTTAGTTGTCAAGAGTTGAACTTAAGGAGTTGTAGATAAATGGCGTTAAAAGCGGGAATCGTCGGGCTGCCGAACGTCGGCAAATCGACGCTGTTCAATGCAATCACCCAAGCGGGGGCCGAATCGGCCAACTATCCGTTCTGCACCATCGATCCCAACGTAGGCGTCGTGGAGGTGCCGGACGAGCGTCTGCAGAAGCTGGCGGACATTGTGAACCCGAACCGGATCGTGCCGACGGCGTTCGAATTCGTGGATATTGCGGGATTGGTCAAGGGCGCCAGCAAGGGCGAGGGCTTGGGCAACAAATTCCTGGCTCACATCCGCGAGGTGGACGCCATCGTGCACGTGGTCCGCTGCTTCCAGGACGAGAACATCACCCACGTCTCCGGCAAGGTGGATCCGATCAGCGACATCGAGACCATCAACCTGGAGCTGATCTTGGCCGATGTGGAGACCGTAGAGAAGCGGCTGGAGCGTTCCCGCAAAAACCTGAAGGGCGGCGACAAGAAGGTCGCCTTCGAGGTAGAGACGCTGGAGCGTATCAAGGAAGCCCTCTACAACGATCAGCCGGCCCGCAGTGTTGAGCTGAATGAAGAGGAGAAGCTGGCGCTCCGCGACCTGCATCTCATCACCATGAAGCCGATTCTGTATGCGGCCAACGTCAGCGAAGCGGAAGCGGCCAATGCCGACGGCAATCCGTTCGTGCAGAAGGTCCGCGAATACGCGGCCCAGGAAGGTGCCGAGGTGGTACCGATCAGCGCCAAGGTGGAATCCGAGATCGCCGAGCTGGAGGGCGAGGACCGGGAGATGTTCCTGGAGGAGCTGGGCTTGAACGAGTCGGGTCTCGACCGACTGATCCGTGCGGCTTACAAGCTGCTCGGCCTGTATACGTACTTCACCGCCGGTGTTCAGGAGGTCCGGGCATGGACCATCCGCAAGGGCACCAAGGCCCCCCAAGCGGCGGGCGTCATCCACTCCGACTTCGAGCGCGGCTTCATCCGGGCGGAAGTGGTGTCCTACGAGGACCTGACCACCTCCGGCTCCATGAACGCGGCCAAGGAGAAGGGCCAGCTCCGTCTCGAGGGCAAGGAATATGTGGTGGCGGACGGAGACGTCATGCACTTCCGCTTTAACGTATAAGGAATGAACCGATAACCCTATAGCATGTGAATGACAAGGAGGTGGATGAAGTGCTGGATAAACTTCAAGCACTGGTGGACCGCTACGAGAAGCTGAGCGAGCTCTTGTGCGACCCGGATATCTCGGGAGACCCCAAGCGGCTCCGGGAATATTCGAAGGAACAGTCCGATCTGCAGGAAACCTATGAGACGTACAACGAGTACAAGACGGTGGCCGCAGGACTGGACGATGCCAAAGCGATGCAGAATGAGAAGCTGGACGACGAGATGCGCGAGATGGTGAAGATGGAGATCGAGGAGCTGTCCGCCCGCAAGGAAGAGCTGGAGGAAGTGCTGAAGGTGCTCATGCTTCCCAAGGACCCCAACGATAACAAGAACGTCATCGTGGAGATCCGCGGCGCGGCCGGCGGCGACGAAGCGGCCTTGTTCGCGGCCGATCTGTACCGGATGTACACCAAGTACGCGGATGTGCAGGGCTGGAAGACCGACATTCTGGAGGCCAGCCTGAACGATCTGGGCGGCTTCAAGGAGGTCATCTTCATGATCTCCGGCAAGGGGGCGTACAGTAAGCTGAAGTACGAGAGCGGCGCCCACCGGGTTCAACGGATTCCGGCGACGGAGTCCGGCGGACGGATCCATACCTCCACGGCGACGGTAGCGGTGCTGCCGGAGGCTGAGGAGATTGAGGTGGAGATCAAGGAGAGCGACATCCGGGTGGATACGTTCTGCTCCAGCGGTGCGGGCGGCCAGTCCGTCAACACGACCAAATCGGCAGTCCGGGTCACCCACGTGCCTACCGGCATCGTGGCGACCTGCCAGGACGGCAAATCGCAGAACTCCAACAAGGAGATGGCGCTGCAGGTACTCCGTGCACGGATCTATGACAAGTTCCTGCAGGAAGAGATGGAGAAGATGGGGGCCGAGCGGAAGAGCAAGGTGGGCACCGGGGACCGCAGCGAGCGGATCCGGACCTACAACTTCCCGCAGAGCCGGGTGACGGACCACCGGATCGGCTTGACGCTGCACCGGTTGGATACCGTGCTGAACGGGGATCTGGACGAGATCATCTCCGCACTGACCATTGCCAGCCAGACGGATCTGCTCGATAAAGGGGAGTCCGCTTAATGGACGATATCAGCACCAAGACGATACGGGAAGCCTTTGTGGAGGCTTCCTCTTTTTTGAACCGGCATGGGGTGGATGAGGCGTCCCTGAACGGGGAGCTGCTGCTGATGCACCTGTTGGGCTGGTCCCGCACCAAGCTCCTCTCCAACTGGCAGGACCCGTTCCCCGCCGACCTGGAGCTGCAGTGGCAGAAGCTTCTGGGTCGCCGCGCGGCGGGAGAGCCTGTCCAGTACGTCATCGGGGAGGAGGGCTTCTATGGGCTCACCTTCCGGGTGGGGCCTGCGGTGCTGATCCCCCGTCCGGAAACGGAGATTCTGGTGCAGGAGATCCTGGCCCGGGGCAAAAGATTGTGGCCGGCCGCCTCAGCCGGCCCCGCAGAAGCGGGACCGCTCCTGGCCGATATCGGCACGGGCAGCGGGGCGATCCCCGTGACCGTGGCGGCCAAGTGTCCCGGCTGGCAGGTGGCGGCGGTGGATATCTCGCCGGCGGCTCTGGAGATCGCCCGGGGGAATGCGGCGAAGAACGGACTGCCGGAGGACCGGATCCGGTTCTACGAAGGGGATCTGCTTCAGCCGCTGATCGAATCGGGTGTGAAGGTGGACATCCTGGTCTCCAACCCGCCCTACATTCCCACGGAGGACCTGGAGGGACTCCAGCGCGAAGTGCGGGATTATGAGCCCCATCTGGCGCTGGACGGCGGCCAGGACGGGCTGATCTTCTACCGGCGGCTGGTCTCGGAGCTTCGCCAGCTTCCGCAGCTGCCCCGTCTGGTGGGCTTCGAGGTCGGCATGGGGCAGGCCGGCGATGTAGCCGGCATGCTGAAGGCCACCGGCGCCTTCGGAACCGTGGACATTATCCGCGATCTATCTGGCATTGACCGCCATGTATTGGCAGAGGCCTCATCCATTTCCTAGAACGAAAGCCCAAAAAAGCTCTCTTCTTGCCTTCGGCTTGCGCCGGGCAGAAGGGAGCTTTTTTTGGGGGGGGCTGGCATATGGGCCTTACTTGTTGTTATAGGCGGTGCGGGGATCGACAGGGCTCGGGTTCGAGGACTCCGGCGCTTCGATCGTCACCTTCTTATTCGGATGGCGGTTCTCCTGCAGATCGGTGGCGCCGTTGGCAGTGGTCTTCAAGTCGCGCAGCTCTCGGTTCTCCATGGTACACGTGCTCCCTTCATGCGAGATATGCTGTTAGCATGCGGCTCGGCCTGATGAAATATTCGGCTGAAGGGGCGTTGGGGAAGCATGAGATGATGGTGTCCCGCGATCAGGCGATGACCTCGCGGATCCGGATTTCTCTCTCCCGGCTCAGGTCGATGAATTCATTCTGAACCTTCACAAGCGGGTTGGTATCATCATGAGGGTTGATGTAGATGACTTCGGCGAACCGTCCGTCCGTCAGGATGACCTGCTTGCCCAGCATGCTGTGGACCATATTCTTCAGGAAGACGGAAACGGCATAAGGGTCCATCTCTCCGAAATAGCCCTGGCGCATCCGGTTGACCACCTCATAGAAGGGAAGCGCCTCATGGTAAGGCCGCTTGGAGGACATGGCATGGAAAATATCCACCACGGCGACGATCCGGCTTAACGGATCGATCTGGGAGGTACGCAGCCGCAGCGGGTAGCCGGTGCCGTCTCCCCGTTCGTGATGCTGCAGCGCGACGAAAGCGACCCTCGGGTTCAAGCCCGCCGCTTCCTTCAGAAGCTCGTAGCCGTAGACGGTATGGCGCCTCATCTCTGTAAATTCCTCGTCAGTCAGCTTCCCTGGCTTCAGCAGAATTTCGTCGGAGATTCGGATCTTGCCAACGTCGTGGAGGGTCGCCCCCATCGTAAGCAGGGTAATCTCGCTCTCCTCCAGTCCGAGCCAATGGCCCAGCATGGCGGCCAGGACGCTGACGCCGATCGTGTGGCGGTGTGTATATTCATCCTTGGCCTTGACCGCCTCCACCAGCTTGAACAGATTGGGAATCTCGGCGGCTTCACGGACCATGGGGATCAGCTCGTGCTTGATCTCGAGCAGAGGGATCTTGCGGTTGATGCGGATCCGATGGAACAGATCCTTGGCATACTGGGTGGCCTCCCGGACCAGCTCGAACGCGGTGTCGTGCTCAGTCTCTATGGAGCCGAAGCGCAGCTCGTCGAACGGGATCCGGTGGTGCAGAAGGAGCCGGAGATGGGTCTCGGCCAAGATCGTGCCCGCCGGAATCAAGACCAGTCCGTTGCCTGTAATCACATCATCCCTGAGCCTCATACCCAAACATTCATCCATCGTATCCCTCCTGCCAAAAGACATAACTCATCGCTATTATAGCTATTAATGGAAAATTTTACTTAGTACATTGGTCACGAGAAAGTCCGTCATTTTCGAACATTGTGTGACATTTGACGTTATATTGCGACAAATTTCGATCTATATACGAATTCTATGAATTTGCCTAGCGGAAGGTATAAATGCTAGATTCGCCGTCCATACTGGTGGTAGATAGGGAAAGGACGGATGAACATGGTAAAGCGGGTTTCTTACAGCTCTTATATCTATTTATTCTTCGCATTGATCGTACTACTGGTATCATGGGAGCATAACCGCACGATGGCGGCCGTCGTCGAATCGGACATCCCCGAGGAGTCCATCCGTCTGCGGATTCTGGCCAATTCGGATTCGGTGACGGATCAGGCGCTGAAGCGCAGGGTGCGTGACGCCATCGTGGAGCAGATGAATACATGGGTCAGCGGCCCGACGACGCTGGAGGAAGCCCGGCTCCTGGTATCGGAGCGGATTCCGGAGCTGGAAGCCATCGTGACCCGGGAGATCGAGAGCGCAGGCTTCACCTATTCCTCCAAAGTGGAGCTCGGCCTGGTTCCCTTCCCGGCCAAAATGTACGGCGACAAGGTCTACCCCGCCGGGGATTACGAGGCTCTCCGCGTGACGATCGGCGAAGGAGCGGGGCAGAACTGGTGGTGTGTGCTTTTCCCGCCGCTGTGCTTCGTGGAAGCAGCCAAGGGCGAAGCGGTCATGAAGGACAAGCAGGAGACTCAAGACGGCAAGACCGGGAAGACGGAGCCGACCGCGAAGAGCGGGAAGAGCGAGCAGAGCCCGAAGAACGATGCGAAGAGCGACAAGAACGTGAAGAGCGATAAGAATGATAAGAGCGACAAGGAAAAAACGGCGGTGAAGGCGGCATCGGCCTCCACGGTCAAGAAGGAGGTCTCCGCAGCCGCTGGAGACACCCCGGAGCAGCCGAAGAAAGAGGTTAAGTTCTTCTTCTGGGAGCTGATGAAGAGCTGGTTTGCATAAGATGGCCGAACGGCTGGAGCGGGAGTTTCCCGTCCGGCCGTTTTTAGTTAGGGATCTGCGTGAGGAGAACCCGCCTGCCGTGACACCGGGAAACGGACGCGCTATAATGACCTCATTCCTAATTGATGCGAGAAGAAAGTGAGAGACGCGGCATGACGAAGCTATGGTGGGCGGACGAAACGGGTGATCCCGGGCAGGAGGCGGTGCAGGAGGCGGCCGGGCTGCTCCGGAAGGGGGAGCTGGTTGCCTTCCCGACGGAGACGGTGTATGGCCTGGGCGCCGATGCGACCTGTACCGAGGCGGTGGCGGGTATTTACCGGGCCAAGGGCCGGCCTTCGGACAACCCCCTGATCGTCCATATCTCGGACCTGTCCATGCTGGACGGGCTGGCCTTGCAGGTGGACCCGGTGTCCCGGCGGCTGGCGGAGGCCTTCTGGCCCGGGCCGCTGACGCTGGTGCTGCCGGTGTGCCCCGGTGCCGTATCGCCGCTGGTGACGGCGGGGCTCGACACGGTGGCCGTGCGGATGCCGGACCACCCGGTGGCCCTGGCGCTCATCGCCGCGGCAGGGTGTCCGGTGGCGGCGCCCAGCGCCAACCGGTCGGGGCGCCCCAGCCCCACCCTCGCGGAGCATGTCCGCGAGGATCTGGAGGGGCGCATCGCCGGCATCCTGGACGGCGGCGCCACCGGCGTCGGCCTCGAGTCCACGGTAGTCGAGGCCGGCGGTTCGGACGGGCGCGTGCACGTGCTGCGCCCGGGCGGGGTGACGCCGGCGCAGCTTGCCGCGGCCGCCGGCTGTGCCGTTGACGTCGCCGGCGAGGTGCGCGGCGGCGTGGACCCTGTGGCCGCGGATGCCGCAGCGCGGGCCGCGGAGTTGGACTTCCGCCCGAGGTCCCCGGGCATGAAGTACACCCACTACGCCCCGAAGGGGCAGCTTACCATCGTGCAGGGGCGGAGCCCCGAAGCGGTCGCCGCCCGGATCGTCCGGGAGCTGGAGCAGGCTCGGGCGGCGGGGGAGCGAACGGGCGTTCTGGCACCCGAAGAACACGCTCATTACTATAGAGGCTGCGCCGATGAGGTGGCGGTCTGTGGCACGCTGCAGGATCCGGGCTCCACGGCCCAGGAGCTGTTCGCGGCCCTGCGCCGCTTCGACGAGGCAGGGACCACCGTCATGCTGGCGGAAGCCTTCCCCGAGGAGGGCATCGGTCTGGCCGTCATGAACCGCCTGCGCAAGGCTGCCGGCCACCGGGTGCTGGAGGCGGAGTAAGCCGCCGTCCCCGGATAGCGGCCCCTGCCGGGCCGATGCCCCTTGGGCCCGCCGGTTCTGCAGCCGGCCCGTCCCTCCGATGAGACATGTTTGCGAACCTGTCCGCATATGCTGGAATGAGCTATAGGCGGACAGGAGGAGATACCATTGCCGGCTTACACCGTACAAGCGGGGCAATTGATCACGATTTTACTCATGGCATTGGCTTTGGGCATGGACGCATTTTCGTTGGGAATCGGCATGGGCATCCGGGGCATCCGGCTCTTGAACATCGCGCGGGTCAGCATCGTCATCGGACTGTTTCACATTATCATGCCGCTGATGGGCATGTTCATGGGGCAATACGTCAGCTCCCTGCTCGGCAACGTGGCCACGGCGGCCGGCGGTGCCCTGCTGGTGGTGCTGGGGGCCCATATGGTGTATTCGGCCTTACGGGGGGATTCCTCCGTGGTCTTCGACCACCGCAGCTTCTGGGGCCTCATGCTCTTCGCCGTTATGGTGAGCATCGATTCCTTCAGCGTAGGCGTGTCGCTCGGCATGTTCGCCTCGGACATCCTGCTGACCGTGCTGCTCTTCGGCATGTTCGGCGGAGGCATGTCCGTCCTGGGGCTCCTCGTGGGCCGACGGGTCGGACGCTGGGTCGGCGAATACGGCGAAGCGCTGGGGGGCATCATTCTCCTGGTGTTCGGGCTCCGGTTTCTTATGTGAGAGGAGAAAATGCCTCCGTTCCATATTTTCCGGAAGATCTGGTACAATAAATAGATCAACCCCCATTCGGGAAGGAGGTTCTAGTGGTGAAGACGCGCATCCTGTTTGTCTGCACCGGCAATACGTGCCGGAGTCCCATGGCCGAAGGGCTGTGCCGTTCCATGGCGGAGCGGGAGGGGCTCGAGGTGGAGGTCCGTTCCGCAGGGGTGTCGGCGGTGGACGGGGCGGCGGTGTCCAGACATACCGGGGATATCCTGAGGGAAAAAGGAGCCTCCGGCGGGGTCACCTCGTCCAGCTCGCTGAAGCCGGAGACGGTCCGTTGGGCGGACCTGATCCTGACCATGACCATGTCCCATAAGCGAATGCTTCTGGAGCGCCATCCCGAAGCGGTGGATAAGGTCCACACGCTCCTGGAATATGCGGAATCCGACCCGGCGGTACTGGACCGGATCCGGGAGAAGGAGTCCCTTCTGTCGGAGCTGCAGCTGAAGCAGGCGCTGGGCCAGCCCATCGGGCGGGAGGAGCGGGAACGGCTGTACCGTCTGGACGAAGCAGCCCCGGACTTCGACATTCCGGATCCCTTCGGCGGATCCCGACGAGATTATGACGAGACGGCGAAGGCCATCGAGCGGGCTCTAGCCTCCGTGCTGAAGCGGCTGAAGAGAGGCTAGTCCGGCCGGGGCGGATGCTGCTCCGGCGGGAAAATCCGTCCGCTATAGGCGGATTCATGACTTTACAGCAGTGCAGGAATCCGCTATGATAAGAATAACTACAAACTCCGGTGTAACTGGCGACAAGTGGGTGGAACCACAATGGAGCATCGGGGATATCGGCCGGTCGCCTGGGCAAAGAGCAACGCATGCACGTGCATGCTGTGCTCTTTTTTTGATTTCCGAAAGGCAACATCCGGGACGGATGCTGTCGGACGGTGCCGGTTTCCGGCGTGATTTCTTTTTTCGAGGGGTGCGGTATAATAGGATATATTTGGACCAAGGAGGACATGTTCATGAAAATTGCGATCGGTGCGGACCACGCGGGCTTCCGCTTGAAGGACGAGATCAAGGCGTACATCGAGGAATTGGGCCACCAGGTGGAGGATTACGGCTGTACCTGCGGCGACTCCGTCGACTATCCGGACTATGCGTCGGAGGTGTGTCTTAAGGTCGTGGAAGGGCAAGCGGACCGGGGAATCCTCATCTGCGGCACCGGAATCGGCATGTCCATCGCCGCCAACAAGATACCGGGCATCCGCTGCGCGCTGGTGCATGATCTATTCTCCGCCAAGGCGACCCGGGAACACAACGATACCAACGTGCTGGCCATGGGCGAGCGGGTCATCGGGCCGGGCGTGGCTCAGGAGATTGTGAAGGTGTGGCTGGAGACGGAGTTCTCCCAAGGCCCCCGTCACATCAACCGCGTGAACAAGGTCAAGGCCCTCGAGGAAAAATACACGCTTCATCCTTAATCCGTTCCTCCCCTTGGGGCTTACGCCCCGGGGACGGACACGAAGCGGAGGTGCAGGAAGGATGGAACACAATCGTACCGGCGCTGTTCCGGACGCCTTGAGCGGCATCGCCTACACGGTGGAGCGGGTGCTCGGCGAGCTGGCGGAGGCCGGCGGCCTCCGGCCGGGACAGATCGTGGTGATCGGCACCAGCACCAGCGAGGTGATGGGCCAGCGGATCGGCACCTCGGGCACCGAGGAGGTGGCCGGGCAGATCTTCGAGGGCGTCCGCCGAGCCCGGGAGCGCTTCGGCTTCCACCCCGCCTTCCAATGCTGCGAGCACCTGAACCGGGCGCTGGTGGTGGAGCGGGAGCTGATGGAGCGAGATCCGCTTCTGGAGCAAGTCACCGTGGTGCCCGTGGCCAAGGCCGGCGGCAGCATGGCGGCTTACGCCTACCGGAAGCTGAATGATGCGGTGGTGGTGGAATCGATCCGGGCCCATGCCGGGCTCGATATCGGCGAGACGCTGATCGGCATGCATCTGCGGCCCGTGGCGGTGCCCTTCCGCCCCTCCGTCCGGATGCTGGGAGAAGCCCGTCTGCAGGCGGCCTATTCCCGACCCAAGCTGATCGGAGGCGCCCGGGCGGTCTATGAGCCCGTCGACGCACCGGACAGCGGACATTGTACGTAACGGCCCAGGGCCGGAATCCTGAAGAATCGAGCGTCACCCAATACAAGGAGGTATGTCTAAGATGGAAAACCTGCGCAAAGCCGACCCGAAAATTCTGGAAGCCATGAATCTGGAGCTGAACCGCCAGCGCGACAAGGTGGAGCTCATCGCATCGGAGAACTTCGTCAGCACCGCCGTCATGGAGGCCATGGGCTCCGTTCTGACGAACAAGTATGCCGAAGGCTACCCGAACGCCCGCTACTACGGCGGCTGCGAGTACGTGGACATCGTGGAGGACATCGCCCGTGACCGCGCCAAGGAGCTGTTCGGGGCTGAACACGTGAACGTCCAGCCTCACTCCGGCGCCCAAGCCAACCTGGCCGTATACTTGGCGGCGATCAAGCCCGGCGATACCGTATTGGGCATGAACCTGGCCCATGGCGGCCACCTGACTCACGGCAACCCGGCCAACGCCTCCGGCATTCTGTACAACTTCGTCGCCTACGGCGTAGACGAGAAAAACCACCGCATCGACTATGATGAAGTCCGCAAGGCGGCGTTCAAGCACCGTCCCCGCCTGATCGTGGCCGGCGCCAGCGCCTACCCGCGGACCATCGATTTCGAAGCGTTCGCCTCCATCGCCAACGACGTGGGCGCCCTGTTCATGGTGGACATGGCCCACATCGCGGGCTTGGTCGCAGCCGGCCTGCACCCCAACCCGGTGCCGCACGCCCAATTCGTCACCACCACGACCCACAAGACCCTCCGCGGTCCCCGCGGCGGCATGATCCTGACCCGCAAGGCTTGGGCGAAGGAAATCGACAAGGCCGTATTCCCGGGTACCCAAGGCGGCCCGCTGATGCATGTCATCGCCGCCAAGGCCGTATCCTTCGGCGAAGCGCTGCAGCCGGGCTTCAAGACTTATGCGCAGCAAGTAGTGAAGAACGCCCAGGTTCTGGCCGAGTCCCTTCTGGCCGAAGGCTTCGACATCGTATCCGGGGGCACGGACAACCACTTGATGCTGGTGGACCTGCGCAGCAAGAACCTGACCGGCAAGGTTGCCCAGCACCTGCTGGACGAAGTGGGTGTCACCTGCAACAAGAACGCCATTCCGTTCGACCCGACCAGCCCGTTCGTCACCAGCGGCATCCGGCTGGGCACTCCGGCCGTGACCTCCCGTGGTATGGACGAGCAAGCGATGAAGGATATCGCCCGGATCATCTCCATCACCTTGAACAATCCGGAGGACGCAGCGTCCCACGACAAGGCGCGCGAATTGGTGCGTGAGCTGAACGCCCGGTTCCCGCTGTACCCGAATTTGACCTATTAATGGCATAAGTGTTGACCATGGATTGGCCGGGAGCTTCCCGGCCAGTCTATTATTTTGCCTCCAAAAGGGTCCGTTCGTGCGGTTTGCGAGATGAATTCGGGGCTTCGCCCTACAATCCCGCTATGAAAATGCTTACCTTTATTACGCGCCCGTGACACTATTTCGCCCCTTGCAGTATTTGACGGATCGTTGTGGTATAATAGCTAAGATTTATGTCAAAAGCTGTGTACAGGACAACAGGGGCTTCCGGCCCCTTGCGGGAGGAACTTAGGAATGGGTAAAGTTTTTATTTGCGATCATCCGCTGATTCAGCATAAGCTGACCTTCATCCGGGATGAGAACACGAACACAAAGGATTTCCGCGAGCTGGTGGACGAGGTAGCCACGCTGATGGCTTACGAGATTACCCGTGACATCCCGCTGGAGAAGACCATGGTGAAAACGCCGGTCACCACGGCGGAATGCCAGATCATCTCGGGCCGGATGCTCGGCTTGATTCCGATCCTGCGCGCCGGTCTCGGCATGGTGGACGGAATCTTGAAGCTGCTTCCCGCCGCCAAGGTCGGACACATCGGACTGTACCGCGATCCGGAAACGCTGCAGCCGGTGGAATACTACACCAAGCTTCCGACGGACGTCACCGAGCGTGAGCTCATCGTCATCGACCCGATGCTGGCTACCGGGGGCTCCGCCATTGCAGCCATCGATCTCTTGAAGAAGCGCAACTGCACCCAGATCAAGCTCATGTGTCTGATCGCGGCTCCGGAGGGGATCCAAGCCATGCAGAAGGCTCATCCGGACATCGATATATATGTAGCGGCCATCGACAGCCATCTGAATGACCACGGCTACATCGTGCCGGGTCTGGGCGATGCCGGCGACCGTCTTTTTGGAACCAAATAAAACATCATCCGTATAGCCATAGGGATTTGTTGTTGTCGAGGAAGACCCTCCGGCGGGTGCGCCCGTTCCGGGGCTTCCATAACGCTGTCCTGTTGAAGGACCTCGTAATTTCGAGACAGAGGGGGTTGCAGATTGAAACGGATTAAGGTTATGACGATCTTCGGTACCCGGCCGGAGGCCATTAAGATGGTGCCGCTGGTTCTGGAGCTGAAGAAGCACGAAGCCGAGATCGATTCGCTGGTATGCGTGACGGCCCAGCACCGGCAGATGCTGGACATGGTGCTGGATTACTTCCACATCAAGCCGGACTACGATCTGGATGTCATGAAGGAGCGGCAGACGCTGAATGAGATGTCGGTCCGGGTCCTTCAAGGACTGGAGCCGGTATTAAGGGAAGCGAAGCCGGACCTGATCCTGGTTCACGGGGATACGTCGACTACCTTCCTGGCCTCCTATGCAGCGCTTCTGCAGCAGATACAAGTCGGACACGTGGAGGCGGGTTTGCGGACCTGGAACAAGCTGTCGCCGTTCCCGGAGGAGATGAACCGCCAGCTCACCGGCGTCATCTCGGATCTGCACTTCGCTCCGACGGATTGGTCGGCGGGGAACCTGCGCAAGGAGAACAAGCCGGAAGCATCGATCTACGTCACCGGCAACACCATCACGGATGTCATGCAGTATCTGATCCGCGAGGATTACACCCATCCGGTACTGGACTGGGCGAAGGGCAAGCGGCTTATTCTTATGACCGCCCACCGCCGGGAAGCCATCGGAGAGCCGCACCGCCGCATCTTCCGGGCTGTGAAGCGGATTGCCGATGAGTTCGAGGACGTGGCCATCGTTTACCCCGTCCATCTGAACCCGGCCGTGCAGGAGCCGGCGCGCGAGATCCTGGGTGACCATCCGAGAATCCAGTTGACGGCCCCGATGGACGTTATGGATATGTACAATTTCTACCCTCATACGCACCTGATTCTCACTGATTCCGGCGGAATTCAGGAAGAAGCGCCTTCCTTCGGTATTCCGGCGCTGGTCCTGAGAGATACTACGGAGCGTCCGGAGGGCATCGGAGCCGGCGTGCTGGAGCTGGTAGGGACCGACGAGGAAGCCGTATACAGCCGGGCCAAGGCCCTTCTGACGGACGAGGCGCTGTATATGCGCATGAGCAAGGCGTCCAACCCGTACGGAGATGGCAAGGTGTCCGAGAGAATCGTGCAGGCCATCAAGCACCACTTCGGAATCAGCGCCGAAAGGCCCAAACCGTTCCAACCTTAACGATGCTTGTCAATGACAAACATCACACCTTACAGTTGGACTGTGTGGTTGCAAAACGTCGAAACCGTTGATACATAAGGGTTTTTCGATTTTTGTTCACAAAACGTTCGAATTTAATTGAATTGACAAATGTTGTCCGGCGAAGCTAAAATGGTTAAGAATTGTTACAAATAAGGAAACCTTGGGTAAAGCTTCTTGACATTAATGGCATCCGAATTCCAGCCTTATGGAGGGAACCGCCATGAAACCGACCAAGCCCGACATGAATCCTTGGAAATATGCCGGATTAGCTTCGGCGCTCGGAACCGACCTCGTGGTATGTATCCTGTTGGGATACTTCGGAGGGCGTTTTTTGAGCGGATACACGGGTCAAAAGGGTTGGCTGGCGGGCGGTGTCCTGGCAGGCCTGTTCATCGGCCTGGTCAGCATCGTGTTCATCATCAAGCGGTTTGTGGAGGACACGAATGAGTGAGTTCGAGAGCATGATGCAAAGCGCATTCCGGTACGCCCTCTATATGATGTCGGCGTGTCTCTTGGCCTGGGCATTCATCCCCGGAGCCAAGCCCTATGCGGCCGGTTTGGTGCTGGGGGTATTAATCAGCCTGGTTAATGCCCGGATTCTCCATGCCAAAATCCACGCCTTAACCCAAGCGGCGCTGGAGAACAACGGCAAGCGGGTTAATTTCGGATTCATCTCCCGGGTGTGCATGGTCCTGATTGGCACCATGATCGCCCTTAAATTTTCGCAGTTTAACTTGGTTACTACGGTAGCCGGATTTTTCTTCGTGCAAGCGGCAACATGGATTCGAGGCATTACGGTACTTCTCGCTCGAAAAATACCCTATGGAAAGAGGTGAAAAAAGTCTATGCATCACGCTCCGATTCTGGAGATCGGCGGTTTTCATTTCGACCTGTCGATCATCCTCGTGATTGTGCTATCCTGTTTGATCACCTTTATCTTGGCGAGACTGGCGGTCCGCAATCTGTCCGTCGACAACCCGTCCAAAATGCAAAACTTCATGGAATGGGTCATCGAGTTCGTCCAGAATACCATCGCCAGCACCATGCCGTTGAACCGGATCAAGCCCTTCGTTTCACTGGGCGTCACGCTGATTATGTTCATCTTCGTGTCCAACATCCTGGGTCTTCCGCTGGCAGTGGTGTTCGACTATCACCATCCGGTCAGTCTGTTCGGCCACGAGCTTGTCAGCGCCGATATGATCCAGAAGGCGATTGCCGATGGTCATGAAGGTTATGGCATCAACTGGTTCAAGTCCCCGACGGCGGACCTGTCCGTTACGGCGGGCCTTGCGCTCATCGTGATCGTGCTGGTTCACTTCCTGGGCCTGACGAAGAACACGAAGCATTACCTGAAGCACTATTTCGAACCGTTCCCGATCTTCTTCCCGCTGAACCTGATCAAGGAGATCTCCAAGCCGGTAACGCTGGCGCTTCGTCTGTACGCCAACATCTTCGCCGGTGAGATTCTGGTCTCCACCATCATCATGGCAGGATTCTTCGGTATCCCGCTCTTGGTGGTATGGCAGGGCTTCAGCTTGTTCGTCGGCGGTATCCAGGCCTTCCTGTTCACCATCCTGACGATGGTGTACATCTCTCAAGCGGCCATCCATGTAGAGGATCACTAAGGATTAAGCTCGTCCGGTTCATTCTGGCACGGGAACTATATCGATTCACCCACCAAAAACAACTATTTCAGGAGGTTTTCACAAATGGAACTTTTGGCAGCAGCAATTGCAGTAGGTCTGGGCGCGCTGGGCGCCGGTATCGGTAACGGTTTGATCGTATCTAAGACAGTAGAAGGTATCGCTCGTCAGCCTGAGCTGCGCGGCACTCTGCAAACCACCATGTTTATCGGCGTTGGTATCGTCGAGGTTGTTCCGTTGATCGGCGTCGTTCTGGCGTTCCTGATGTACTTCGCCTAATAGTAGCCCGAGATTGGCGGGGATGGCCTTAAGCCTCCGCGCCTTCATTTTGACCTACGGGTGAAGGCCCGAATTACCGTACACGCAGGAAGGAGTGACACCGGAATGAATTTCGTTTGGGAATCAACCGTATTCGCGATTGTTTCATTCTTATTGCTCTACTGGCTCCTTAGCAAATACGCCCTGGGCCCTCTGTTCAGCATCATGGAGAAGCGCCAAGAGCTGATCAAGAGCCAGGTGGACAACGCGCAGGCCAGCCAGAAGCAAGCGGAGAACCTGCTTGCCGAGCAGCAGCAAGCGATACAAGAAGCCCGCAAAGAGGCTTATCAAATTATTGAAGCCGCCCGGAACTCCAGCAACCGTCAGACGGAGCAAGCGCTGGAGCAAGCCAAGGCGGAAGCCGCCCGTATCAAAGACGAGGCACTCCGTGACATCGAGAGCGAGAGGAACAAGGCCGTTGCTGCTCTGAAGAGCCAAGTCGGCGCCATGTCCGTTATGATCGCCTCGAAGATCATCGAGAAGCAAGTCGATGAGAAGACCCAGCAGGATCTGGTTAACCAATACCTCAAAGAGGTAGGGGAAAAATCATGAGCCGCGATCTGACAGCAGCCAAACGTTATGCCAGGGCTTTGTATGAAGCTTCGAAGGAGAAGAATTCGGTGAACACCGTCGTCGAGGATTGGAAGACCGTTCTGTCCCTGATCCAGGAGCAGCCGGATCTCGAAACCTTGCTGAACAGCCCGAACATCGACACTTCAGCCAAGACCGGCCTCTTGAAGCAGATCTTCGCCGGAAGCTTGTCCGACCTCGCACTGAACACGCTGGTGCTGCTGGTGGAACGCAAGCGTTCGGAGCTGATCCCGGCCGTCTATGAGCAGTTCGTGAAGATCGCCAACGAAGCGTCCGGACGTGCGGATGCCACCGTATATTCCGCGATGGCGCTGTCCGAAGAAGAAGCCACGGCTATTGCCGCCCGGTTCACCAACCTGACCGGCAAGGCCATTCACGTGACCAACATCGTCGATTCCAGTCTGCTCGGGGGAATCAAGGTCCGCATCGGCGACAAGCTGTATGACGGCAGCCTCTCCGGCAAGCTGGAGCGTATGGAGAAAGTCTTAGAAGTAACTCAAGCACTGTAGATAGGGGTGAGGGCAGTTGAGCATCAGACCTGATGAAATCAGCACACTGATCAAGAGTCAAATCGAACAATATAAATCGGCTATGGAAGTGGCGGAAGTCGGCACCGTTATCCAGATCGGCGACGGTATCGCCCGTGCACACGGCCTCGAGAACGCCATGGCCGGCGAGCTGTTGGAATTCTCCAACGGCGTCATGGGTTATGCGTTCAACTTGGAGGAAGACAACGTCGGTATCGTTATCATGGGTCCCTACACGGATATCCGCGAGGGTGACACCGTAAAACGTACCGGACGCATCATGGAGGTTCCGGTAGGCGAAGCGCTGCTTGGCCGCGTCGTGAACCCGCTGGGTCAGCCGCTGGACGGCAAAGGCCCGATCCAAGCCGAAACCTTCCGTCCTCTGGAATCTCCGGCACCGGGCGTAATGGCCCGTAAGTCCGTTCATGAGCCGATGCAGACCGGTATCAAGGCCATCGACTCCATGATCCCGATCGGCCGCGGCCAGCGCGAGCTGATCATCGGCGACCGTCAGACTGGTAAGACCGCCATCGCGATCGACACCATCATCAACCAAAAAGGCAATGGCGTAAAATGTATCTACGTCGCCATCGGCCAGAAGCAATCCACCGTTGCCCAGGTTGTGGAGACCCTCCGCCGCCACGGCGCACTGGATTACACCATCGTCGTAACCGCGTCCGCTTCCGAGCCGTCTCCGCTGTTGTTCTTGGCTCCGTACGCCGGCTGCGCTATGGGCGAGTACTTCATGTACAAAGGCGAGCATGTTCTGGTCATCTATGACGACCTGTCCAAGCAAGCTGCCGCATACCGCGAATTGTCCCTGCTGCTCCGCCGTCCTCCGGGCCGCGAAGCATTCCCGGGTGACGTATTCTATCTGCACTCCCGTCTGCTCGAGCGCGCTGCGAAGCTGTCCGACGAGCTGGGCGCCGGTTCCTTGACCGCGCTGCCGTTCATCGAGACCCAAGCGGGTGACGTCTCCGCATACATCCCGACCAACGTAATCTCCATTACGGACGGTCAGATCTTCCTCGAGTCCGATCTGTTCTACTCCGGTCAGCGTCCTGCGGTTAACGTAGGTATCTCCGTATCCCGTGTAGGCGGCTCGGCTCAGATCAAAGCCATGAAGAAGGTTGCCGGTACCCTCCGTCTGGATTTGGCCCAGTACCGCGAGCTTGCGGCGTTCGCCCAGTTCGGCTCCGACCTGGACAAAGCGACTCAAGCCCGCTTGAACCGCGGCGCCCGTCTGATGGAACTGCTCAAGCAGGGCGTCAACGAGCCGATGCCGGTTGAGCGTCAAGTGGTGAGCATCTACACCGCCACCAAGGGCTACCTGGACGAAATCCCGCTGAACGACGTGCTTCGTTTCGAGAAGGAGTTCCTCGAGCATCTCGATGCCAACAAGCCGGAGATCCTTGCGTCCATCCGTGACACGAAGGATCTGACCTCAGACAACGAGAACGCTCTGAAGGACGCCATCGAGAAATTCCGCAAAGGCTTTGCCACTACGGCATAGGGCGGTGATTTGACATGGCAAAAGGCATGCGCGAAATCAAACGCCAAATCAAGAGCGTTCAAAATACCAAGCAGATCACGAAGGCTATGGAAATGGTGGCGGCTTCCCGCCTGAAAAAGGCGCAGCAATCCGCCGAGGCCGCACGTCCTTACGCCGACAAGATCCGCGAAGTGCTGAACAGCATCACCGCCTCTTCCACCGGTCTCAAGCACCCGATGCTGGAGACTCGGACCGTGAAGCGGACCGGTTATCTGGTCATCACGTCCGACCGAGGCCTGGCAGGCGGCTTCAACGCCAACCTGCTCCGGAAGACGGTCACCACGCTTCGCGAGCGGCACAAATCGACGGATGAGTACGCCATCTTCGTCGTGGGCCGCAAGGGCCGCGATTACTTCCGCAGACGGAACATTCCGATCGTGGAGGAAGTCACCGGACTGCCGGATTCCCCGGATTTTGCCGAGATCAAGGCTATTGCTTCGAAGGCGGTGGAGAATTACGCCAACGGTGCATATGACGAGCTGTACCTCGTGTACAACGTATTCAAGAACGCCTTGACCCAGATTCCGACCGTGAAGCGGCTGCTTCCCTTCGAGAAGATGGAGCAGGATGACAAAGGTCCTGCGACGGCATACGAATATGAGCCTTCCCCGGAAGCGGTGCTGGAGGTCCTCCTTCCCCGCTACGCGGAAACGCTGATCTACAGCGCGGTGCTGGAGAGCAAGGCCAGCGAATTTGGTGCACGGATGACCGCCATGGGCAGTGCGACCAAGAACGCTACCAAGATGATCTCGTCTTACACGCTGGTGTATAACCGTGCGCGTCAGGCTGCCATTACCCAGGAAATTTCCGAGATTGTGGCAGGTGCCAACGCTCAAGTATAAAGTAGTCTTTCCGGGAAGGGTTGAGCCGGCTTAGGGCCGGATCCCCTCCGGAAGGGTGCGGATTTTCTTAAGAAGCTGGTTCCTTCAGTCCTGCAGCAGCTATGCGGCAGACTCCGGGAACTCTCAGGAGGGTAAACCATGAATAAAGGACGCGTGCTTCAGATCACCGGTCCCGTTATCGACATCGAGTTCGAGCGCGGGCAGCTGCCGGACGTTCTGAACGCCATTCGCATTACGAAGAAGTCGGAAAAGGCCGGAGAAGTGGACATCGACCTGACCGTTGAAGCGGCTGTTCACTTGGGCGACAACGTCGTTCGCTGTGTGGCCATGTCCTCCACCGACGGCTTGGTACGCGGTACGGAAGCCATTGACTTGGGCGCTCCGATCACCGTACCGGTAGGCCCATCCACCCTGGGCCGCGTATACAACGTATTGGGCAACCCGATCGACGGCCACGGCGATCCGGACCGCACCATTACGAGCCCGATCCACAAGCCTGCTCCTACCTTCGAGAACCTGACCACTCAAGCCGAGATGCTGGAGACCGGCATCAAGGTTATCGACCTCTTGGCCCCTTACATGAAGGGCGGCAAGATCGGTCTGTTCGGCGGCGCAGGCGTTGGTAAGACCGTAACGATGCAGGAGCTGATCCACAACATCGCCCAGGAGCACGGCGGTATCTCCGTATTCGCCGGCGTAGGCGAGCGTACCCGTGAAGGGAACGACTTGTACCATGAGATGAAGGACTCCGGCGTTATCGCCAAGACCGCGATGGTCTTCGGCCAGATGAACGAGCCGCCGGGCGCGCGTCTTCGCGTTGCTCTGACCGGTCTGACCATGGCGGAATACTTCCGCGATGAAGAAGGCCGCGACGTTCTTCTCTTTATCGATAACATCTTCCGCTTTACCCAAGCGGGCTCCGAGGTATCGGCGCTTCTCGGCCGTATGCCTTCCGCGGTAGGCTACCAGCCGACGCTGGCAACCGAGATGGGCCAATTGCAGGAGCGGATCACTTCCACCAAGAAGGGCTCCGTTACCTCCATCCAGGCGATCTACGTACCGGCGGACGACTACACCGACCCGGCACCGGCCACCGCCTTCGCCCACTTGGACGCCACCACCAACCTGGACCGCGGCATCGCGGCTATCGGGATCTTCCCGGCGGTGGATCCGCTGGCTTCCAGCTCCCGGATTCTGAACCCGCAGGTTGTAGGGGAAGAGCATTACCAAGTTGCGCAGAGCGTTAAGCGTCTGCTGCAGCGTTACAAAGAGCTTCAGGACATCATCGCCATCTTGGGTATGGACGAGTTGTCCGAGGAAGATAAGCTGGTCGTTTCCCGTGCGCGCCGGGTACAGCGTTACCTGTCCCAGCCGCTTCACGTGGCCGAACAGTTCACCGGTCAGCCGGGCGTATACGTACCGGTTGCCGAAACCGTCCGCGGCTTCAAGGCTATCCTGGACGGCAAGCACGATGACCTTCCGGAGGCTGCTTTCCACAACGTGGGCACCATCGAGCAAGCCGTCGAAAAAGCGAAGACTATGTAAGGCTGCTCTCCCGTAAGGGAAGCCCGTGCATATGCATACGAAGCGGAGTTTTTCTCCCTCCAACTTGGTTGGAGAGCAATGGAAAACTCTTAGGAGGAATGGTCCGTGAGTACTTTTTTGTTGGAAATCGTGACTCCGGAGCGCAAGGTCTATGAGCAGGAAGTGAACATGATCATCGCTCGCGGTGTGGATGGGGAGCTCGGTATCCTGCCGAACCACATTCCGTTTGTCACTCCTCTGAAAATCGCTCCTCTCGATGCCAAGAAGGGCAACGGCAAGGATACCATTGCCGTCAGCGGCGGGTTCATGGAGGTACGCAAGGACAAAGTCGTGATTCTGGCCGAAAGCGCCGAGCTTCCGGAAGAGATCGACGTGGACCGTGCGAAGGCTGCCCAAGACCGCGCTGAGAAACGCCTTCAAGCGAAACGGGACGACATCGACTACCGCCGGGCCGAGATGGCTCTGCAGCGGGCGATGAACCGGATCCGCGTAGCGCAGGACAAATAGCATGTACGAAGAAGCGACCCGTCATAGGGTTGCTTCTTTTTTTATTTGTCTAATTCGTGACAATGTGTGAGGAGATGCACATTTTTCCTTGCCGTTTGAGTTACAATAAAAAGGATTTGGCTGCCTGAAACGGGGGAACGCGAACAATTTTTCCTTGTCTTTGCGCCGCTTGATTATAGTCATTTTTATTAGACACAAAATTGTACTTTTGTTATAATTGGTTGGGTATTTATAAGGAGAACTTGGTTTTACTATATGAAAAAACTATAGATACGAAAGGGGAATTGCAGCTCATGCATACCAATAACTACGTCATGGTTGCGATATTTATTGGTCTTGGGATCTTCCTGCCCATAGCTGCGTTGACCATCGGCAAGCTGCTTAGGCCGAGCAAACCGCTGCCAGAGAAACTCACCACCTATGAAAGCGGTAACGAGCCGGTAGGCGCCGGGCAAGTCCGGTTTAACATCCGGTACTATCTGTTTGCGTTGATGTTCGTCATTTTCGACGTGGAAACCGTGTTTCTCTACCCGTGGGCGGTCGCTTATCAGAAGCTCGGCTTGTTTGCCCTGGTTGAAATGATCGTGTTCGTCGTGCTCTTGCTGGTCGGTCTCATCTATGCTTGGAAGAAGAAGGTGCTGCAATGGACTTCAATTTAGAGAACATCACCCCGGAAGAGAAGGCGGAGCTGGAACGCAACGTCTTCATGACGACGTTGGAGCAATTGAAAGCCTGGGCCCGGAGCAACTCGCTCTGGCCGTTGACCTTCGGTCTCGCCTGCTGCGCCATTGAGATGATGGGAACCGGCGCATCCCACTACGACCTGGACCGCTTCGGCGTCATCTTCCGGACCTCGCCCCGGCAGTCGGACGTGATGCTGGTGGCCGGTACGGTAACGAAGAAGATGGCCCCGCTGCTCCGCCGGCTGTACGATCAGATGCCGGAACCGAAGTGGGTTATTGCCATGGGCTCCTGCGCAACGGCGGGCGGTCCATATGTGAAATCCTACGCTGTGGTGAAGGGTGTGGACCAGGTGGTTCCCGTGGATGTGTACATTCCGGGCTGTCCTCCGAACCCGGCGGCTCTGATCTACGGCATCAATAAGCTGCAAGAGAAGATCCGCTATGAAGCGAAGACCGGGAAGCGGGTGACCGATCGTGTCTGAAGAGAAGAAGGATCTGAATGAGACTCCGAAGCCGGAGGAAGTAGGCCGGGCCGACGAGGCGCAGGCTCAGGCCGAAGGTCCCCGAGTGGAGGAGCCCGGCTCCGAAACCCGTCCGGTGAAGGAAGACGCCGCCCCCGAGGTGCAGACCATCGGCAAGGAGGCGGACCAGCCTCCGGTTACGATGACGGAGGACGAGGCGAAGGAAGCGAAGGCGAAGGCGGCTGCCGAAGCCCGCGCCGCCCGCGCTGCAGCCCGGGAGGCCGCCAAGAAGGCCGAGGCGGGAGAAGCGGCGGCGGATGCACCGCCGAAGGAACCGTCTCCAAAGCAGCCGGTGCTGGACCGGTTCGTGCAGCTGCTCAAGGAAGAGCTGGGCGAACAAGCGATTCAGGAAGCCTGGATCAACGAGAGGGATGACCACCTTCCCTGTGTGGTGCTGGAAACGTCACTCGTTGCCAAAGCAGCAGAATTCCTGAATGGCCATCACGAGCTGAAGCTGACCTACCTGCGCAATCTGGCAGGCTCCGATCTGGAGACCCATATGGAGGTCATCTACCATATTCTTCGACTGGAAGACATGCAGGAATACTGCATCAAGGTCAAAGCTGACCGTCAAGCGCCGGTTGTTCCATCCGTCACCCCGGTATGGGGGGCCGCCGATTGGAACGAACGGGAGGTCTATGACCTGCTCGGCATCGAATTTACCGGCCATCCCAATCTGGTCCGCATCATGATGTCGGACAACTGGGTGGGCCATCCCCTGCGCAAAGACTACGAACCGCTGGACCCGGAGGTGTGACTTAAGTGGCTATACGTACCGAAGAACTGCTCCTGAATGTTGGCCCTCAGCACCCGTCGACCCACGGCGTATTCCGCGTCATCGTCAAGCTGGACGGCGAAGTGATTACCGAGGCTATCCCGGTTATGGGCTATCTTCACCGGGGCACCGAGAAGCTGGCCGAGAACCTGAATTATACTCAGATTATTCCGTATACCGACCGGATGGACTATGTGTCCGCCATGACGAACAACTATGTGCTGTGCCACACGGTGGAGAAGATGATGCAGCTCGAAATTCCGGAGAAGGCCGAATTCCTCCGGCTCATCGTTATGGAGCTGCAACGCATCGCCAGCCACCTGGTCTGGTGGGGCACGTATCTGCTCGATATCGGGGCCATGAGCCCGTTCCTGTACGCCTTCCGCGACCGGGAAATGATCATCAACTTCTTCAACGAGCTCTCCGGCGCCCGGTTGACGTACAACTACATGCGCGTCGGCGGGGTGAAGTGGGACGCTCCCGAGGGCTGGATTCAGAAGGTGACGGAATTCGTACCATATATGAAGAAGAAGCTGGAGGAGTACCACGAGCTGGTCAGCGGCAACGAAATCTTCCTGGCCCGGATCAAGGGGGTCGGCAAGTACGATGCCCAGACGGCCATCAACTACGGCCTCTCCGGCGCCAACCTGCGCTGTACGGGCATCGATTACGACGTGCGCAAGAGCCAGCCGTACTGCATTTACGACCGGTTCCAATTCGACGTGCCGACTCAGACCGAAGGGGATTGCTATGCGCGCTATCTGATCCGGATGGAGGAGATCAAGCAATCTCTGCGCATCCTGGAACAGGCGCTGGAGCAGTATCCGCACGAGGGCGAGACCATGGGCAAGGTGCCGAGGGTGCTGCGCGTGCCGGAAGGCGAGCTGTATGCCAGTATCGAATCGCCCCGCGGAGAGATCGGCTGTTACATCATATCGAAGGGCAAGGATAAGCCGTACCGGCTGAAATTCAAGAGACCGTCCTTCGTCAATCTGCAGATTCTGCCCAAGCTCCTGGTCGGGGAAACCATGACCAACCTGATCACCATTCTGGGCGGCATCGACATCGTCGTGGGAGAGGTGGACTGCTGATGGCGGACTTGTTGACGCAAGAGCTGGGCTGGGGGAACTTTACGATCTTCGTCCTGCTGGCCGTAATGATGCTGCTCTTGGTGCTGGGCTTCGTAACCTACGCCATTTACTTCGAGCGGAAGGTCATCGGCTGGATGCAGCTGCGGATCGGTCCCAACCGGACCGGCCCCCTGGGGCTTCTGCAGAGTGTGGCGGACGTCCTGAAGCTGTTGATCAAAGAAGATACGATTCCGGCCAAGGCCGACCGGGAGCTGTTCATTCTGGCTCCGGTCATCACCTTCGTGCCTTCCTTCGCGGTTCTGGTGGCGATCCCGTACACGAACTGGGGTTACTTCGCCAACATGAACGTTGGCGTGCTGTACTACGCCGCCTTGTCCAGCATCTCCACCATCGGCGTGGTGCTGGGCGGTTGGGCCTCCAATAACAAATACGCGCTTCTGGGCGGCATGCGCTCCGCTGCGCAGATGATCAGCTACGAGATTCCGCTCGTCATCTCTATGACCGGCATCATCATGGTCACCGGGACCATGAACATCCGCGACATCGTGCTGAATCAGAGCGGCGGTTTCTGGCACTGGAACTTCATCCCGCAGATCATCGGCTTCGGCGTCTTCATCATCGCGGCCGTATCCGAGCTGAACCGGACCCCGTTCGACCTGCCGGAGGCGGAGTCTGAGCTGGTTGCCGGCTACCACGTGGAATACAGCGGCTTCCGCTTCGCGTTCTTCATGCTGGCCGAGTATGTGTACGTCTTCGCCATTGCGGCGCTGACCTCGGCCATGTTCTTGGGTGGCTGGTATTCTCCGCTGCCGTTCCTGGATTTTATCCCGGGCATTGTCTGGTTCCTGCTCAAGTTCTGTTCCGTCGTGTTCTTCCTGTTCTGGCTCCGGGCTACCATGCCCCGCGTCCGGGTGGATCAGCTGATGGGCTTCGGCTGGAAGGTGCTTCTGCCCCTGTCGCTTGTGAATATTTTCGTATCGGCGCTGTATATTGAGATCTTCCTGCGGTAAGGCTGCCGTGCTGCCGCATCCACGATAGAACCGAAGGGGTGAACCACCGTGAAGGGAATTATCAAAGGCATGGGCGTCACCTTCAGGAATCTGACCAAGAAGAAGATTACCTACGCCTATCCCGACGTTCCTCTGGAAATGCCGGACCGCTTCCGCGGCATCCAGCATTTTGATCCGGAGAAGTGTATCGTCTGCAATCAGTGCGCCCGGATCTGTCCGACGGAGTGCATAACGCTTACAGGCAAAGCCAACCCCGATCCCGAGAAAAAGGGAAAGGTTATCGATACCTACGATATCAACTTTGAAATCTGCATTCTGTGCGATCTGTGCACGGAGGTATGTCCGACGGAAGCCATCATCATGACCAACAACTTCGAGCTGGCTGCCTACAGCCGCGACGATCTGTTCAAGAACCTGGAGTGGCTGAACGAGAATGACACGAATATCCGGAAGGACAACATTTCCCAAGCTCCGAAAGCGAATGCTTCCGAAGCCGGCTTAGCCAAGGCGAAGCCCTCAGGAGGTGCCAAGTAACATGTTGGGTAATCTGCAGGACGGACTCAGCCAGCTCTTCTCCACACCCGCGAATCTGATGTTCTTCGTCTTCGCGCTGCTGGCCATCGGCGGTGCGATCTTCGCCATCAGCTTCACCCGGGTGATCCATATGGTAGTCTCGCTAGCCGTCACATTCCTGAGCCTGGCCGGACTCTACGTTCTCTTGAACGCAGAGTTCGTGGCCTTCGTTCAGATACTGATCTATGCAGGCGCCATCTCGATTCTGATGATATTCGGCATCATGATGACCAAGCACGAAAGCGAAGAGACGGAGCTGAAGCGCCCCCTCCACACGTGGCTGACCGGGATCGGCGCGGTGGCTCTGTTTGGCATTCTGTTCTATGCCATTCAGTACTCCACGTTTCCGGACGCCCAAGCGTTCGACCCCGGGGAGAACAACACGGCTTCCATCGGCAAGCTGATTTTCAACGAGCATGTGATTCCCTTCGAGCTGATGTCGGTGCTTCTGACCGTGGCCTTCATCGGCGCCATCGTGCTCGCCAAGAGGGAGGAGGAATAGCATGAGCGATCAGATCAGCTCCTACCTGATGTTAGGAGCCATTCTCTTCTGCATCGGCTTGTACGGCGCCCTGACCAAACGCAGCGCCATCGTCGTGCTCTTGTCCGTCGAGCTGATGCTGAATGCCGTGAACCTGAATCTGGTGGCATTCTCCAAGCTGGGCGTGGGGCCGTCCCTGACGGGGCAAATTTTCTCGCTGTTCAATATTACCGTAGCGGCTGCCGAGGTATCGGTCGGCATCGCGCTCTTGATCGCCCTGTACCGCAACCGGGGCACCACCGACGTCGATGAAATGAACCTGATGAAAAAGTAGAGGGGGAGACAACTTGGAATTCTCACAGCTGGCTTGGCTCGTTCCGGTGTTTCCGCTTCTGGCGTTCATCGTTCTGACGGCGTTCGGAAGACAGGCCAGAACCTTTGGCGTGTACACCGGCATTACTTTAACCGGAATTTCCCTTGTCCTATCCGTCCTGATCTTCTTCGAGAGACTGGGGCATACGCAGGATTATACCTGGAATGACTTCGAATGGCTGAAGTTCGGCGACACCGCTCTGCGCTTCGGCTACGAGGTGACGAATCTGAACGCCTTGATGCTGGTCGTGGTTACGCTGGTCAGCTTCCTGGTCAATATCTACTCCAGCGGCTATATGCAGGACGACGAGCGGATTACCGTGTTCTTCGGCTACATCTCGCTCTTCACCTTCTCCATGCTGGGGCTGGTCATCTCCTCGAACCTGCTGCAGCTGTACGTGTTCTGGGAGCTGGTGGGCGTGTGCTCCTTCCTCCTGGTCGGCTTCTGGTACCATAAGCCGGAGGCGAGGGCCGCCGCCAAGAAGGCCTTCATCGTCACCCGCATCGGGGACGTAGGGCTGTTCATCGGGATTCTGCTGCTCTTCTGGTACATGCCGGAGCACAGACTCGATTTCTCCGCCATTCACAACGCCTTCCAAGGCACACCGGCCATCGAAGCCGGCATCGTAACCTGGATCGGCGTACTGATCTTCATCGGCGCTATGGGCAAATCGGGCCAATTCCCGTTACATACCTGGCTGCCGGACGCCATGGAAGGCCCGACTCCCATCTCCGCTCTGATCCATGCGGCGACGATGGTTGCAGCCGGGGTCTATCTGGTGGCGCGGACCTATGATATTTTCCTGGCTTCGGATACGGCTCTCTTGGTCGTCACCGTCGTCGGCGCCTTCACCGCTCTGTTCGCCGCCACCATCGGCACGGCGCAGAATGACATCAAGCGCATCCTGGCGTATTCCACCGTCAGCCAATTGGGCTACATGATGATGGCGCTGGGCTTGGGGACGTGGGCGGCTTACACCGCCGGCATCTTCCACCTGTTCACCCACGCGTTCTTCAAGGCCCTCTTGTTCCTGGGCGCAGGCAGCGTGATCCACGCGGTGCATACCCAGAACATTCACGAGATGGGCGGCGTGGGCCGTCACATGAAGATTACGGCCTGGACCTTCGCCATCGGCACTCTGGCCTTGTCCGGCGTATTCCCGCTGTCCGGCTTCTGGTCCAAGGACGCCATTCTGGCGGAAGCCTACCATAGCGACCATATGGGCGTCTTCATCGTAGGATTGATCGGCGCGTTCTTCACCGCGTTCTACATGTCCCGCTTGTTCTTCCTCGTCTTTACGGGCAAAAGCCGTTCCCATGACCACTCCGGGCATGGCGAACCTCATGAGTCCCCGCTGTCCATGACCCTGCCGCTGCTGGTCCTGGCTGTGCTGGCCGTGGTAGCCGGCTTCGTCTTCGTGCCGGGCATGAACAACTGGTTCGGCGAATGGCTGGCGCCGGGGCACGAGGCTCACGAAGCCATCGACTGGACCGTCGTACTGCTGTCCAACCTGATGGCCATCGCCGGTATCGCGCTGGGCTGGCTCATCTATGCGAAGCAATCGATCCGCCAAGACCTGGTCACATCCGGTGCGCCTTGGCTCTATAAGCTGCTGAACCGCAAATACTACATCGACGAGCTGTATCAAACCGTGATCGTTGCTCCGCTCAGCGGGCTCGCCATGCTCCTGGCCGTCATCGATGAGTTCATCATCGACGGCTGCGTCCGCTTAGTTGCCGCAGGAACCGGCGGCATCGGCCAATGGGGCCGGCGAGTTCAGAACGGACAGGTGCAGACCTACGGCTTGGTCACGGTGTTGTCCATCGTGATCCTGGTGCTGGCTTTTGCGGGAAGGAGGTACTTCCATGTTGGATGATTTCCCGATCTTAAGCCTGATTGCGTTCTCGCCGCTGCTCGGGGTTCTGGCTCTGCTGTTCATCCCGAAGAGCAACGGGAGGTGGATCCGCACCGTAGCCGTGGCGGCGACGCTGATCCCGCTGGCTTTGTCCGTCTGGCTCTACGTGGACTTCAACACGACCAACGGAGGCTTCCAGTATGCGGAGCAGTACAGCTGGATCCATATCCCGTTGGCGCTGGAGAGCAATCTCTCGCAGCAGCTGGAATCGCTGACGATCAAGTTCGACTACACGATGGCGGTGGACGGACTGTCCCTGCCGATGGTGTTCCTGACGGCTCTGGTGGGTACCATGGCGGCACTGGCCTCCAAGTTCATCAAGAAGCGTCACAAGCTGTACTATATCCTGTTCCTGCTGCTCGAGACCGGCATGTTCGGCGTGTTCATGGCCCAGGATCTGTTCTTGTTCTTCGTGTTCTTCGAGGTGACCTTGGTTCCGATGTTCTTCTTGATCGGCATCTATGGCTACATCCAACGGGAGAAGGCGGCCAACAAGTTCCTGATCTATAACGGCATCGGCTCCGCCATCATGCTGATCGCTTTCCTGGCGCTGGTGGCCACGGCTGGGCTCGTACAGGACGGAGGCGCGCTGTACTTCACGGGGCACTACGGAGACATTACCAAGAACCTGTTCGGCGAGGATGTCCAATCCTACGTGAATACGGTCAATCCGGCCAACCCGTTCTATCTGCAGGGCATTATGGAGTGGAGCATCAAGCTGTGGGGCGATCTCTCCTGGACCATCGACGGCAAGACTACGGTGTTCCTGCTGCTCCTGATCGCCTTCGGCATCAAGCTGCCGATCTTCCCGTTCCACACCTGGATGACGAAGGTGCATACGGAAGCACCGCCTTCCATCGTCATGATCCACTCCGGCATTCTTCTGAAGATGGGCGCCTACGGCTTGATCCGCTTCGGTGTGCTGCTCTTCCCGGAGGAGGCCAAAAACTGGGCCCTGGTCATCGCCATCCTGGGTCTCATCAACATCATCTACGGAGCCGTCATCGCCTTCAAGCAGGACGACTTCAAGCTGGTGCTGGCGTACTCCAGTATCAGCCATATGGGCATCGTGCTTCTGGGGATCGCCGCCTTCAACCAGGCCGGTCTTCAGGGCGCGGTCTTCCAGATGATCTCCCACGGGCTCATCTCGGCCCTTTTGTTCCTCCTGGTCGGCAGTATATATGAAAGAACGGAAACGACGGACCTGCGGGAGCTGTCCGGCTTGGCCCGCTCGATTCCCTTCATCGGAGGCATTCTGATGGTGGCGGGCATGGCGTCCTTGGGCCTTCCGGGCTTGGCCGGCTTCGCCGGCGAGTTCCTGGCCTTCCTGGGCATCTTCGATTCCATGCGGGCGGTGGCCATCGTAGGCACGCTGGGCATCATCCTGGCTGCGGTCTACATGCTCCGCGGGGTCATGGGCATCACCTACGGTCCCATTCCGGAGCAGTTCAAGGGCCTGAAGGACGCACGGCTGATCGAGGCGATCCCGATGATCACTCTGGTGGCGTTCATCCTGCTGTTAGGGGTCTACCCGGGAATTCTGACCCAGACGATGCAACAAACCGTCGCCGATTTCGATACATTCATCCAAACCATCACGACCAAGATCGGAGGGTAGACCATGGATCAACTAAACGGACTGAGGCTGAGCGATTTAGGCTATTTGGCTCCGGAGCTGACCCTGGTCATCTCCGCCGTCATCTTGTCCTTGCTCGATTTATTCATGCCGGCGGCACTCAAGCGGACCATCCTCGGATGGCTGACCGTTCTTGCCGTCGCCATCTCCGCCTACTTCGTCATCCAGCGGCTGGGTACCGACCAGCCCATCAGCCTCCTGAACGAGAGCTACCGGATCGACGACTTCGGCAACCTGATGAAGCTGGTGTTCCTGGGCGGTACCGGGCTCATCGTATTCATGAGCCTGGGCACGCTGAAGGAGGACGACGTCCAGCATCAGGGCGAATTCTACTACCTGTTCCTGCCGGCGGTGCTGGGCGCCATGATCATGGCCTCCTCGGGGGACCTGATCACCCTGTTCGTCGGCTTGGAAACCTTGAGCATCACCTCCTACATTATGGTGGGCATCAAGAAACGGAATGTGCTGGCTAACGAGGCCGGGTTCAAATACTTGGCGCTGGGCGCCGTCTCCTCCGCCATCATCCTGTACGGCATGTCCTTCCTGTACGGCATGACCGGCACCACCCGGCTGCTGGAGATCCGCACCGCATTGGAGGGCAGTCTGGATTCCTTCGGACCGCTGGTGTACATGTCCTTCTTCCTGCTCCTGGCCGGCTTCGGCTTCAAGATTGCGGCTGCGCCGTTCCATTCCTGGGCTCCGGACGTGTATCAGGGCGCGGCAACGCCGGTGACGGCTTTCCTGGCCGTCGTCTCCAAAGGAGCGGCCTTCGCCATCGTATTCCGGGTCTTCACAACGGTCTACTACGGCGTCGGTACGGAAAGCTCCAAGGCCCCCATCGGGCATGACGGCTTCCTGGCTATGGCGGCCGTAGCCGCCGCGGCGATGATCCTGGGCAATACGATGGCCCTGCGCCAGACGGATCTGAAGCGGCTCATGGCCTACTCTGGCATTGCCAACGCCGGATATCTGCTGGTGCCGGTGGCTTCCGGCTTCTCCCTGGTCCATTACACCACGTTCCAGGAGATGCTGTTCTACCTGATCGCGTACCTGTTCATGAATGTCGGCGCGTTCGCCTTGATCATGATTCTGGAGCATTCCACCGGCGAGACGGGCTTGAAGGCCCTGGCCGGATTGTACTATCGGGCGCCCTGGACCGCTGCGGCCATGGTGCTGATCATCCTGTCTCTGGCCGGCATCCCGGTGACCGGCGGTTTCTTCGGCAAGATCTTCATCATGCTCGGCGCGATGGAGAATCATCAGTTCTGGCTGGCGGCCGTCATGATCCTGACGAGCGTCGTCTCGTTCTATTACTACTTCGGGATGATCCGCCAGATGTTCATGCGCTACGATGAAGAGGCGAAGGACGTGAAGCCGACTCTGCCGCTGACCATTACCCTCTGGGTATGTGCCGCGGCCGGGCTCTTGATGGGCTTCTTCCCGCACGTGATCCTGGAGGGCATTCAGAACATCTTCTCCCTGGGTACCGATCTCTTCGGTCAGCCTTAACAACCCGCTAGTACCAGCAAGCTTAAGAGCCGATCCTATGAGGGATCGGCTTTCTTTTTTTGCCCGCTTCAGGAAATTCTGATGTATAATGGGTCTTTGGTACCCTTTTGCCATGGCGGGAAGGGGAACATGGTCCGGTTCTCGAATAGGACATGATCGGCTTTGAGTGAACCGGAAGAACCGGAATTACAGCAGGAGCTTTGGAGGGTACGACAGAATGACGGAACGTTCCACTTCATATAGATGGTTGCCGGTTGTAGGCGGAGTCGTCCTGGCTCTGGTCATCGGAATGTTGATCACGATAGGAACGGAGGGTCCCAAGGCGGGCGCCCAGCCGCAGGAAGACGGGGGAACCTGGATCCTGCAGTGGACCGTGGAGCCGCCTCAGGCCTTCTTCGACGAAAGTGAAGTTACCTCGTATTACCGGGAATCCCGGGTTACGGTAGCCCGTCCGGCACCCGGTCGGCAGCTGGACGAGTGGAAGGACCGCTGGAGCCAATATGCCGGCGTGGAGAGCTTCCAGCCGAACCAGCGGGTGAAGGCGGCCAAGATGCCCAATGACCCGTTGTACAGCAACCAGCGTTATCTGAGCCAAATCCGTGCGGAAGCCGCATGGGAGGTGACGACGGGGCGCAACCTCGTGATCGCCGTGGTGGATACGGGCGTGGACCGCAGCCACCCGGATCTGGCCGGGCGTCTCTTGCCCGGGGTGAACCTGGTGGAGCCCGGCACGCTTCCCGATGACGACAACGGCCACGGAACCAACGTAGCCGGGGTGATCGCCGCATGGGGCGATAACGATAAGGGGACGGCCGGACTGCTCTGGAATGCCAGCATTCTCCCGGTTAAGGCGTTGGAAGCCGACGGGAACGGTGATGAAGATAAGCTGGGAGAGGGCATCCGATACGCCGTGCAGAACGGTGCGAAGATCGTGGTGCTCTCTCTGGGATTGAATAAATATTCCTCCTATATGGAGAAGATCGTGGCCGAGGCGGAAGAGCAAGGCGTTCTGCTGGTGGCGGCATCCGGCAATGAGGGCAATGCGGTGAAATATCCGGCTGCGTACAACACGGTGCTGGCCGTTGGCGGGGTAGGTCCGGACAACAAGCCGGAGCGTATGTCCAACAGCGGTCCGGAGCTGGACTTGATGGCGCCTTGGGTCGTGTTCACCACCATGATGGGGGGCGGCTATGGCTACCAGGACGGCACCTCCATGGCGGCGCCCCAGGTGGCCGGTGTGGCGGCCCTGGCGTGGAGCGTCCGCCCGGAGCTGTCCCCGGCACAGGTGCGGAACCTGCTGCGCCAGACTGCGCAGGATCTGGGATCCTCCGGTTGGGACCGCCAGAGCGGCTACGGAATGGTAAGAGCGGACCGGGCCGTCCGGGAAGCGCCGAAGCAGGACCTCTACGAGCCCAATGACCGCCAGGCGGAGTCCCGGCCCATCTCTTCCAACAAAGGCGTATCCGCCTACCTGAGCGCGGGGGAAGAGGACTGGTACGTCTGGGAGGCGCCTTTCGACGGAACGGCCCATTACCGGATCTCCGGCGCAAGCTACGGGTTGAACGTATCCCACGTCCCCGAATCCGACCGGCAGGAATCCGATCTCAGCGACAGGGTGGGATTGGAGGAGGGCGCGGCCGTAGAAGTGAAGAAGGGGCGCCACTATGTCCGGGTCTCCGATTCGGGCAAGCGCCCGGGAACACCTTATGTGCTGGACGTGAATTTCAATATTTACCGGGACGCCTTCGAGGATAACGACCGCCAATACAAGGCCTACCGGCTCCCTGCCCGCAGTCAGCTGATCACGGGAACCTTCGACCATTACCAGGATCAGGACTGGTTCAGCATGACCGTCGAGCAGACGGGAACGCTGAAGCTGAAGGTCACCCCGGATACGGCCCGGATCGATCCGGTCCTGTCCCTGTTCCGCAGGGGGGAACGGGAGTTCACCATCGATCATAACGGAGACGGCCAGCCGGAGAGCTATGAGATCGAAGTGAGGCCGGGGCAATATTACATCAAGGTGGCCAATGTGGCCAGCTATGCTTACCCCGTATCGGGGGAATATACCTTGGACGTCCATCTGGCCACAGCCTATGAAGATCCGTACGAGCCGAATGACAAGTCGTATCAGTCTACGGTGCTGAATTTCGGAGACAATTACTTCGGAGTCATCGATCCGGCAGCGGATACGGACTGGTACCGGTTCCGGCTGGACGGAGAGAGCCTGATCCATGTGGAGCTCGGTCTGGTGCCGGATCCGCAGGGCATCCAGGTACAGCTCTACGATGCCGGCTTGCGGACCCGGAGCATGCCGATGGTGACCCAGAACAGCAACCTTCGCACCGGAGAGGCCCGCCTGCCTACCGGCGTCTACTATCTGAAGGTGACGTCCAGCAGCGGACAGCGCCAGCAGCTCTATGGCCTGCGCGTCCATACGAGCCGCATCGTCGAAGGCTTCTCCGATCTGTACGGCCATTGGGCGCAGCCGGAGATCGTCAAGATGGTCCGGAACGGGTTCGTGAAGGGGTATGGCGGCTACCAGGTGTACCCGGACCAGGCCATCACCCGGGCGGAAGCGGCGGTGATCCTGGACCGGATCCTGGATCTGCCGACCGCGCCCCCGCCCGGCTTCGAGGACGTCTCCTCCGAGCATTGGGCTTATGCAGCCATCGCACGCCTGAACCATGCGGGCATCGTCAACGGCTACAACGAGTCGGAGTTCGCGCCGGACCGGAACATCAGCCGGATGGAGATGATGACGCTTCTGGCCAACGCTACCGGCAGGAAGGGAATCGCCGGCATATCGCCGCCCTTCAATGACGTGGATTACCGCTACTGGGGAGCGAGCCTGCTCCGCCAGCTGAAGGCCGAAGGCTTGGCCTCCGGCTACGATGACGGTACCTTCCGTCCCGAGCGGCTGGCGAGCCGAGCGGAATTTATGTATGTCACCGTCCGGATGCTCGGGCTCTAAACCGGATTGCCAATAAAGTCTACAGGAGGTAGGCAACGTGGGCGTTTCAGGATCGACCTATCAATATTCGATGGGCTTCACCGGCATGGCTTATATCGTCACCGTACTCGTATGCATTGCGTTCGCATGGCTCGGGCTGCAGCAGCTCCGGCTGGAGGTGTTCCTGAAGAACCCCAAGGGGCCGTATGCCAAATTGCTTTTGATTTTTGCCTCCGTGGCGTTGGGGTACCAGGTGGCCAGCTTCTTGATCGCTTATGTGGAGTGGACCGGTATGCTGAAGGGACTCTTCGGATAGAAGCCCTCCGGCCCAACTCGGATCCTTGGCGCGCAAGCCGAATAACATCAAGAGATCTTGTCAACAATGGAAATAGAATCCTTGCCAACGCCTACCACTTGAAACGCCGCTTCTCTTACGAATGCTATGGAAGGTTTGTTCGGACCAGGAGAAGCACAAGGCTCCATAGGGGAGCTTGGGCGCAAGCGATCTGATAAGACGGCAACACCACACTAAGGAACGCGGAGGGATCCAAGATGAGCAAAATAATCGTCCGCGGCGGTAAACGATTGACCGGCACAGTACGGATCGGCGGCGCCAAAAATGCAGTGCTGCCCATCATAGCGGCGTCCATCCTGGCCTCCGAAGGCGAGAGCACGATTCATGACGTGCCTCCGCTGGACGATGTCACCAACATGCACAAGGTGCTGGAATCCTTGGGAGTCCGCGCTGAGTATTATAACGAGACGATTCGGGTGAATGCCGAGAAGGTGGCGACCTGCGAGGCTTCTTATGAGCTGGTCCGCAAGATGCGCGCCTCCTTCCTGGTCATGGGACCGCTTCTGGCCCGGTTCGGCGAAGCGAGAATCTCGCTTCCCGGCGGCTGTGCCATCGGGACGCGACCCATCGATCAGCATCTGAAGGGCTTCGAGGCCATGGGTGCGCAGATCGGCTTGGGGCAGGGCTTTATTGAAGCCCGAATGAAGGGACGCCTGAAGGGGGCCAAAATCTACCTCGACGTCGCCAGCGTCGGTGCCACGGAGAACATCATGATGGCCGCAACCTTGGCCGCCGGCACCACCGTCATCGAGAACGCCGCCAAGGAGCCGGAGATCGTCGATCTGGCCAACTACCTGAACGCCATGGGGGCCAAGGTGAGAGGCGCCGGCACGGGCATTATCCGGATCGAGGGAGTAGAGAGCCTGAAGGGGGCCGTCCATACGGTCATTCCCGACCGTATCGAGGCGGGCACCTATATGGTGGCGGCCGCCATTACCCGCGGTGCCGTCACGATTGAAGGCGCCATCTTCGACCATATGATGCCGGTCATCTCCAAGATGCAGGAGATGGGCGTGGAGATCCGGGAGCTGGAGAACGGCCTGTCCGTCTATGCGGACGGCAAGCTGAAGGCGGTGGACGTGAAGACGCTGCCGTACCCCGGCTTCCCGACGGATATGCAGTCGCAGATGATGGTGCTCCTGGCTGTGGCGGAAGGAACCGGGGTGGTGACGGAGACCGTCTTCGAGAACCGGTTCATGCACGTGGAGGAGCTGCGCCGCATGCGGGCTCACATCTCGGTGGAGGGACGTGCTGCGGTGGTCACGGGAGTCGGCGGGCTGACCGGCTCCAAGGTGTGCGCTTCCGACCTTCGGGCCGGGGCCGCCCTGATCCTGGCGGGACTGGCTGCGGAGGGCGAGACGGAGGTGACCGGTCTGCACCATGTGGACCGGGGCTATGTGGACATCGTGGGCCGTCTCCGCGGACTTGGTGCGGACATCCGCAGGATCGGCGAGGAGACGGAAATGGAAGAGGAACGGACGGATCTCGGCATCTTCGCCGTGCAGCCGACTTGGGCATAGCTGATCTAGCACGACACGGACTCCCGGCTTGGGGGTCCGTGTTTTTGATTGGAACGGGAGAAACGCAGGGGTTCTATCAACTTCGTCTCCCTCATAGGATAGAAGCAATCCGATCATCCTACTACCAATCTTACCAAACGAGGGAGCGCTATGAATCTAACGAACCGGATGCGTCAACAAGTCACTCGATGGATGGCCGCCAGCTTAGGGGCCGCGTTTCTGTTCACCCTGATCTTCGCCCTGCTGTTCCGGGGCGGCCGTTCCGGTGACGATCTCACCCCTGCCGTCCCGCCTTCTGCTGCCGCCTCCGCCAGTATGGTCCAGCTGATCGAACAGTCTTCGCCGGCGGTTCCCGTATTCTTGTCCAAGCAGCAGCGAATCGAAGAGGTGCCGATCGAGGCTTATGTCCGCGGCGTGGTGGCGGCAGAGATGCCGATCGATTTCGAGCTGGAGGCCTTGAAGGCGCAGGCGATTGCCGCCCGTACCTACATTGTCCGCCGTATGAAGGAGCAGGATTCCAGCCAGGTGCCCGTGAAGGGGGCCATCGTCACCGACACGGTCAGCCATCAGGCTTATATTAGCGGGGATGTGCTATCGACCAAGTGGAGCGGCAAGGACGCCGCGGCGAACATGGAGAAGCTGAACCGCGCGGTAGCGGAGACGAAGGGGGAGATCCTCCTGTACGGAGGCAAGCCCATCGACGCCGTCTTCTTCTCCACCAGCAACGGCTATACGGAGAATGCGGAGGATTATTGGGGCAAGCCCCAGCCGTATCTGAAGAGCGTGCCCTCTCCCTGGGACGAGAAGCTGTCACCCAAGTTCAAGACGGTGGTGAAGGTGCCGTACCGGACGTTTTTGTCCAAGCTGGGCTTGAACGGGAGCGTCGCCGCTTCGACGGCCGTCAGCGGCTCCAAGGTGCTGAAGCAGACGGACGGGCACCGGGTAGGGCAAATCCGGATCGGCGGCAAGCTGTTCACCGGACGTGAGGTCCGGGAGAAGCTGGAGCTGCCGTCCTCCCAGTTCGAGTGGCGGCTGAAGGGCTCCGAGGTGGAGATCACCGCCTACGGCTACGGGCACGGGGTCGGCATGAGCCAATGGGGCGCCAACGGCATGGCCAAGGAAGGGAAGAGCGCGGAGGACATCGTCCGCTACTATTATACCGGCGTGCAGATCGGTAGAGCCGACGGGTCCGGCAGCGGAGCCTGAAGGGCCATCTAGCATATTTTCAAAAATTCCTATCACCTCAAGTATAAACCAAATCTATCTGGCAACACTGGTTGATGAGGTGATATAAATGAGTGAACAAAACAAAAATGTTCAACCAAATGGAACCCGCGAAACCAAAGACGCGGTTCCGGCAGCAGTGGCGCCGTCCTTCTCCTGGAAAAGGATGCTCGGGAAAAAATGGGTATTCCCGGCAGTGTACATGGCGGCAGCCGCAATTATTTTAACCTTAATGTGGGTGTATCAGGATGCGGGAACCAACAAGCTGAGCGACGATGCCGCCCTGAACCAGACGGTGACCGACACGGTCTCCACCAAGCCCGCAGGCGATGCCGTAGCCGTCAACGCCCCTGCCGAAACCATGCAGTGGCCGGTCAAGGAGCGGAACGAGGTAGCAGTCAGCATGAAGTTCTATGACGAGAAGGCCACCGACGATGTGAAGCAAGCGGCTCTCGTGCAGTACAACGATCTGTTCACGCCTCATCTGGGCATCGACCTGGCCCGCCAGGACAACAAGGACTTCGACGTGATGGCGGCTCTGAGCGGCAAAGTCACTCTGGTGGAAAAGAACCCGATGGTAGGCAGCCAAGTGGAGATTACCCACAGCAACGGCCTCATCACCGTATACCAGAGCTTGGCTGACGTGAAGGTAACCAAGGGGCAGGACGTGAAGAAGGGCGACATCATCGCCAAGGCCGGCCGCAACGAGCTGGAGCGGGATCATGGAACCCACCTCCACTTCGAGGTTCGCCAGAGCGCCGATGGCCAATCGGTGAATCCGGACCAATTCCTGACTGCGACGGATGCCACCGCAAGTGCGGCCCAGAAAAAGTAAGGAATGCTTTTCCATCGTGATCAGCCGGAAAGCAGGGGATGCCCCCTGCTTTTTTGCTTTTTTGGAGGGGAAAGGAGGAATTAGGCTTGTCACGCTTGGAAACAAAGCATATATGGACTCCCTGTTCATATAATGTACCAAACTATCTCGAGCAGGGAGGCGAGGGGCGTGCACGATTACATCAAGGAGAGGACAATCAAGATCGGCCGCAGTATTGTGGAAACCCGCAATACCGTCCGCAGCATAGCGAAGGAATTCGGTGTGTCCAAGAGCACGGTGCATAAGGATTTGACCGAACGGCTGCCGGAAATCAATCCCGAACTGGCAGACCAGGTGAAGACCATCCTCGAGTATCATAAATCGATCCGCCATTTGCGGGGAGGAGAAGCTACCAAGGTCAAATACAAGAAGACACGCCACTCCAAGAGCCCGGACCAGCTGGTTTCCGCCAAATCCTAAAGCCATCCCGCGCCCCCATGAAAGATTCGAAGCTATTTTCTTCTGAAAAAGAGGAATCTACGATTTCATGTCGAAAATTATACGAAGCCTGTTTACATTTCAGCACCGGTTCTTTTCATTGGGACGGACGGTTGGTTTAGGAGGAAAAGAAGTAATGTTGAGCAAGGATATTGGAATTGACCTTGGGACGGCGAACGTTCTCATTCATGTCAAGGGGCGCGGTGTGGTTCTTGACGAGCCTTCCGTCGTCGCCATCGAGAGCGACACGAAGCATGTGCTCGCAGTCGGCGAAGACGCGCGGAAGATGGTTGGCCGTACCCCCGGCAACATTGTGGCGATTCGCCCTCTCAAGGACGGCGTCATTGCCGATTTCGAAGTGACGGAGAAGATGTTGAAGTACTTCATTGCCAAGATCGGCGGCAAGAAGTGGTACAGCCATCCCCGGATTCTCATCTGCGCTCCGACGAACATCACGTCCGTCGAGCAGAAGGCGATCCGGGAGGCGGCCGAGCGCAGCGGCGCGAAGGAAGTGTACATGGAGGAAGAGCCGAAGGCGGCAGCGATCGGAGCCGGCATGGACATCTTCCAGCCCAGCGGCAATATGGTGGTGGATATCGGCGGAGGTACGACAGATGTTGCCGTTCTCTCCATGGGAGACATCGTCACCTCCTCCTCCATTAAGATTGCGGGGGACAAGTTCGACAACGCCATCATGAAGTACATCAAGAACAAGTACAAGCTTCTCATCGGCGAGCGCACCTCGGAGGACATCAAGATCCGCATCGCGACCGTATTCGGGGACGACCGTTATGAAGAGATGGACATCCGGGGACGGGACATGGTGTCGGGTCTGCCTCTCACCGTAACGATCAACTCCAATGAAATCCGCGAAGCGCTGTGGGAGCCCGTATCGGCCATCGTCACCTCCGCCAAGTCGGTATTGGAACGGACCCCGCCGGAGCTGTCGGCGGATATTATCGACCGCGGCGTGATTCTGACGGGGGGCGGCGCTCTGCTTCACGGATTGGACATGCTGCTGGCCGAGGAGCTGAAGGTTCCGGTGCTGGTGGCGGAGGATCCGATGCATTGCGTGGTGAAGGGGACCGGCATCATGCTGGACAACCTGGATAAAGTGATAAAAAGAAAGTACTGATCTGCCGATATAAAGAATAGCGTGCGGCCGCCCGGAAGGGACGGTCCGCCAGTTCAAGCGCGGAAGGGGCATCACGGACATGTTAAGGGGCTTATACACGGCCGCAGCCGGCATGATCACGCAGCAGCGTAAGCATGATACGATCACCAACAATATATCGAATCTGAATACGCCGGGCTTCAAGCAGGGAAGCGCCGTGTCCCGTTCGTTTCCCGAGATGCTGATCTCCGCCTTGGGTGCGGGCGCTCCGGGCGTGGTGAAGAACATCGGCAAGCTGAATACCGGCGTATTGGCGGAGGAAGATCTCTCGATCTATCTGCAGGGAGACCTGCAGGAGACCAAGAGCCCGCTGGATGTGGCGATCGTGTCCAATATCGTGACCGATGTGACCGGACAAGCTCTGCCGCCCTTCGATAAGTCGGGTAAGTACGTCACGCCGGAGGGGGAGCGGATCTTCCAGCCCCAAGCGTTCATCACGGTGCAGAACGAGCAGGGAGAAGAGCGCTACTCCCGGAACGGGAAGCTGACGGTGAATGTGGAGGGCCAGCTCATCACCCCCGAGGGCTACAAGGTGTTAGACACGAACGGACAGCCGATCCTGCTCCGGGACGCCAACGGCCAGATGATCGCCAACGTGAAGATCCTGCAGAACGGTACCTTCCTGGATGCCGTGAATGGCCAGCCGCTGCTGGACGCAGGCGGGAATCCGGTGACGCTCTTGATCTCCCGGGTGGAGAATCCGAACCGGATGATCCGGGAAGGCAACGGGGTATACCGGCTCAATGAAGAGGACGCCGCTACGGTCACTCCGGCGGTGATGAACGAGGAAGTCCAAGTGCATCAAGGCTACATCGAGCGGTCCAATGTGGACCCGACCCAATCGATGATCGATATGATGGCGGCGCTGCGGGCGTACGAGACGAACCAAAAGATGGTCCAGTTCTACGACAAGAGCCTGGAGAAGGCCGTCAACGAAGTAGGAAGAGTATAAGAAGGGAGGACCCGGCATGAACCACTCCATGATTAACTCCATGGTGTCCATGAATGGTTTGCAGCAGAAGCTGGACATAATGGCTAATAATATGGCGAACGTTAATACGGTGGGCTACAAGCGCAGGGAAGCCACCTTCGAGGACATCCTGACCAACATGCGCCAGCAGCCCCAGGGCTTTCAGCGCGAAGGGCGGCTGTCTCCCCTGGGTTTCAACCAAGGCTGGGGAGCCAAGCTGTCCCAGATGACCACCAACTTTGCCCAAGGCACCCTGAAGGATACGGGGAACGCGGAGGACCTGGCGTTGGAGGGCAACGGGCTGTTCAAAATCCGGGTGGCCAACGGCGATCCGAACCAGCCTGCGAACAACACGCTCTATACCCGGGACGGCTCCTTCCAGCTGACCCGCGTAGAGAATGATCCGGACAATGTCTATCTGTCCACGAAGGACGGCCATCTGGTGCTTGATGCGGCGGACAACCCCATTTCCGTCCCCAGCGGGTACAAGCTGTCGGTGACTGACGACGGCCGTGTCTATGCCTATAATGGCGCCGTGCCGGAGGCCGGCTCCCTCTACCGTGGGCAGCTGGGGATCGTACGCGTGCTGCGCCCCCAATTCATGCAGCAGGTGGGCGATAACATGTACACCATTCCCGCCGGCGTAGCGGCCACGCCGCAGGAGATCAACAATGTGGTGCAGCCGGTCGGAGCGGGGTCGGCTCTGGAGCAGCCGATCAAGGTGCGGCAGGGCTTCCTGGAGCAGTCCAACGTCGACCTGGCGGATGAGATGACGGAGCTCTTGATGGTCCAGCGGGGCTTCCAGCTGAGCTCGCGGGCGCTTTCCTCGTCGGACACGATGATGAACCTGGCCAACAATCTCCGCACGTAAGGGAGAGAATCCTGATATGGCGATGCAAACGAATGCACCCAAGTCCGACAAGCGGAAGCCCTTGGCCTGGCGGCGCTGGTGGCCCCGATACGTGTGGCCGGTGCTGCGGCACCTGATCATCCCGGCGGTATGCGTCTTGGCCCTTTTTATCGGGATGGCAGCCGGCTACTCGGTTCTCGGTGACCGCCCGATGTCCGACATCTGGGACTTGGAGACTTGGAAGCATATGTTCGATCTGGTGTTTTCGGACACCTGACGGATGGTTCCCCTTCACGATTAATAACGATGAACTCCCTTCGGGGAGTTTTATTTTTGCCCTGACAACGGTATAATGTAGGGATGTGGAACGATATGGGAAGGAGCGAGGCCGAGTGAACCTTCCGAATATGCTGACGATCCTGCGGTTTGTCTTAATTCCGGTTTATGCTTGGGTCTTTAAGAGCGGGAACTTGACGCTGGCCTTTGCCATCCTGGTCCTGGCAGGCGTGACGGACGTGCTGGACGGGTACATTGCCCGGACCCGCGGGCTGGTGACGGAGCTAGGCTCCATGCTGGACCCGCTGGCGGATAAGCTCATGCTGATCACGGTGATCCTGTCGCTCCTGCTGTCGGAGATGATTCCGTGGGCGGCGGCAGCGGCGTTTTTCCTAAGGGATGCGGGTATGATTATGGGGTCGCTTTACTTCCATCTGCGGGGAAAGAAGACCGTACCGGCCAATACGTTGGGGAAGCTGACGACCGTCCTGTTCTATCTGGCCATTCTGCTCATCGTATTCGATCTGCCTTATGCCATTCCTTATCTGTGGTCGGTGATCGGCTTTGCATTCCTGACTTCCCTGTTCTATATCATTTCGTTCCGCAAAATCAATGAGATCGGACCCGACGCCAACAGGAAAAGAGCACATTTCTAAGCGCGCATGCGGCAGGCTTGGAAATATGCTCTCCTATATCAACCTTCAATACTGCAGATACTGAAGGGACATTCTCTAGTGTAAGTACCCGGGCAGCAATTTATACAATTCCCCGTAAGAGAAGGAGCAAAAGATGATGCTGGACATCAAGCAAATTCAAGAGATCATTCCCCACCGCTACCCGTTTCTTCTGATCGATCGCATTCTGGAGGTAGAGCCCGGCAAACGGGCCGTAGGCACCAAGAACGTCACGATGAACGAGCCCCACTTCGCAGGGCACTTCCCGGGCTTCCCGGTCATGCCGGGAGTCCTGATCATTGAAGCGCTGGCGCAGGTCGGGGCCGTCTCCATTCTCATGTGCGAGGAACACCGCGGCAAGCTGGCCATGTTCGCCGGCATCAACGAGCTCCGGTTCCGCGGGCAGGTGTATCCTGGGGACACGCTTCACCTTGAAGTGGAGATCACCCGGATGAAGGGCATCGTCGGCAAAGGCCAAGCGGTCGCCAAGGTGGACGGCAAAGTGGTGGCGGAGGGCGAGATCATGTTCGCCTTGACGGACCCGAAGGGCCAATCCTGAATTCGGACTCACATACCATACTGACATAGAGAACCACCCCCAGACGGACGGATTCCTTCGCAGCATGACCAGGTATGATTGGGGGCAGACAAAGAACCCTTGAGGAGGAGCTTATCTATGACGTTGGAAGCAAAAGTGGAAGCCCAGTACCGCGCCTGGCTGCAGGATGCGGGCATCGACGAAGCCACGAAAGCGGAGCTGCGCGCTCTGGAAGGCAATGAGAAGGAAATCGAAGACCGGTTCTTCCGGGACCTGGAGTTCGGTACGGGCGGACTTCGCGGCGTCATCGGCGCCGGGACCAACCGGATGAACGCTTATACGGTGGGACGTGCCACCCAAGGCTTGGCCCAATTCCTTCTGAAGGAGCTTCCGGAGCCTCGTTCCGTCGCGATCGCTTACGATTCCCGGAACCAATCGCCGGAATTTGCGCTGGAGACCGCGTTGGTTCTGGCGGGGAACGGCATCACGGCTTATGTGTTTGAGTCGCTGCGGACAACCCCGGAGCTTTCCTTTGCCGTACGTCATCTGAAGGCATCGGCCGGCGTCGTGATTACGGCCAGCCATAACCCTCCTGAATATAACGGTTATAAAGTATACGGTCCGGACGGCGGCCAGCTGGTTCCCGATATGGCGGACAAGGTGATCGCCGAGATCCGGGACGTCACCTTCGACCAGATCCGCCGCGTGGAGCGCAGCCAGGCTGAGAGCGCCGGGCTCCTGAAGTGGATCGGCCGAGAGGTGGACGATGCCTTCCTGACTGCGGTAGCGGCCGTCAGCCAGAATCCGGATATCGTCAAGGCCATGAGCGAGAAGCTGCAGATCGTCTATACCCCGCTGCACGGCGCGGGCAATCTGTCGGTGCGCGAAGCCTTGTCCCGGGTAGGATTCACCCAGGTGCATGTCGTGGCGGAGCAGGAGCTTCCGGACGCCAACTTCAGCACGGTGAAGTCCCCGAACCCGGAGGAGCGCGACGCGTTCAAGCTGGCGTTGGAGCTGGCGCGCAAGGTGGATGCGGATCTGATTATCGGCACTGACCCGGACTGCGACCGGATGGGCGCGGTGGTGAAGGATTCCGCCGGTGAATACTTCATCATGACCGGGAACCAATCCGGTGCCATCATGGTGGACTACCTGCTCAACAGCATGAAGGAAAAAGGCGGCCTGCCGAACGACGGCGTTGTCGTGAAGACCATCGTCACCAGCGAGATGGGGGCGGTGATTGCCCGTTCTTACGGAGCCGAGGTAATGAACACGCTGACCGGCTTCAAATACATCGGCGAGAAGATGACCCAGTTCGACGAGCGTGGCGGACACACCTTCCTGTTCGGCTATGAGGAAAGCTACGGCTACCTGGCCGGCAACTACGCCCGCGACAAGGATGCGGTGGTCGCTTCCATGCTGATTGCCGAGGCCTGCGCATACTACAAGAGCAAAGGGCTCAGCCTGTACGACGTGCTGCAGAAGCTGTACCGCCAGCATGGCTATTTCCTCGAAAAGCTGGAGTCCCGCACCATGAAGGGCAAGGACGGAGTCGAACAGATCCAAGGGATTATGGCCGATTGGCGCTCCAATCCGCCGGCGGAGATCAACGGCGCACGCGTAGCCCAGGTGCTGGATTATTCCCAAGGAATTGACGGACTGCCTAGGGAGAATGTGCTGAAGTATGTGCTCGAGGACAACTCCTGGTTCTGCCTCCGCCCTTCCGGGACGGAGCCGAAGATCAAGATTTACTTTGCCGTATGCGGCAAAACCGGCGAAGAATCCGCCGCCCAGCTGTCCGCTCTTGTACAAGCGGTCATGCAGCGGGTAGACGGCTGAGTGTTTATTTATATAGGTTGGGGGATAGGCGGGCTTCGGCTCGCCTATCCGCCTTGTTCATATCGCTTCATGGTGGCTTCGATGATCGTCGTTAGGCGTTTATCCTTGTGGAAACGGGAAGAATGAATAAATGAGGTGGAGTAATGGGTTCGAGGTACCGTCGCGTAAATGACACTTGGCGCAAGCTTCTATGGTGGGTGGTCATCGGCTCTCTGCTGCTGGCGCTTCCGATAGCGGGAGACCGCTACAAAACGGAAAGCACGTCCAAACGGGTGGAGTTCGTTTTCGATTACCGGGATCTCTTGGAGATTGCGGATACGAAGCCGAATCCACGCGGATTTGCGGAGGAGCAGCTGAAAAAGATGAAGCAAGCCGGCATCGGCTCCTTGGCCGTCTACGAAAGTACGCTGAACGAGCTGAAGCTGGCCCGCCGGATTGAGCTGTACAACTCTCATGATGCGACGGCCTTGACCCAGACGCCGGCATCGGCGGAAGGGAATCAGACGTATATTCTGTTTACGGAAGCCGGCTCGCAGGCGGCCATCCAAGAGATGATCGAGCGAACCTTCAACCGGCTGGGTGTGAAGATGCGGGCTTGGAACTATAAGGGACAGCCCGGTCTTATTCTGGACCTTCCGCTGGAAGACGCATCCATGAAGCCGCTGCCGGCGGATCCGGTGGCCTTGAAGACCCTTCGGGACAAGGGCTTCGAGATCGTCATCCGGCTGGGCAACCGCAAGGCGTTCACCGAGCAGGAGATGAACGAAACCCTGAAGCAGCTGTCGGACTACAAGGTGCAGTCGGTAATCATCGACGGTGAGTCCATTCCGGGCTATAGCACCAGCATGGCTGCAATGAAGAAGAATATTCCCGTCATGGCCGACTTGCTGAAGAAGTACGGTATGGCGGTGGCGATTATCGAGCCCGTCAGCCTGAAGACCCCGCAAAAAGGGATGACTCTTCTGGCCAAGGAGCTGGATTATAACGTCGTCCGTCTGCATTCCATCGCGGAGCGGGATTCGGACAAGCTCTCGGAGATGGTTCCGGAGGAGCAGCTGGAAGGCCGAATCCGCGACCTGAGCGACCGGATGGTGCTGGCCGTGAAGGACCGGAACATCCGGATGCTGTTCCTGAACGCCAAGGCAAGCCGGAATCCGGACCGGGGGGTCTACACCGACCCGTTGGAGCCGCTCTACAAGACGCTGACCGGTATCGACGGCCATAACGGCACTATCGAGCAGCTGAAGGATGCCGGGTTCTCGGTGGGCAAGTCCCATGCATTTACCTTCTCCCATTCCAGTGCTGCCAAGCTGGTTCGTCCGTTCGCCTATATCGGCTCCATCGCGTTGATCGCGCTGACGATTTCTTACTTCGTACCCGGCTTGTCCTTAGCGGTATCCCTTCTGGGGTTCGCAGGAGGCGGCGCGTTGTTCGTTGTCGCTCCGTCGCTGGTGGAGAAGCTGCTCTCCCTAGGAGGGACTATCTGCGCATCGGCATTGGGCTTAATCGTAGCGATGCGGTACTTCCGCCGCCGGATGGATGCCGGTGCGGCATCGGGTTCGGCGTGGAAAGCCATTGGGATGCTGCTGGGCATTACGGCCGTTTCCTCGCTGGGCATGATTCTGGTCGTGACGCTTCAGCATGATCCGTTGTATATGTTCCAGATCGAGCAGTTCACCGGCGTCAAGCTTCTGGCTTATATGCCGATTTTACTGGCGGCCGTCTATCTGGTCATCTTCAGCGAAGATCTGTCTTGGCCTGCCATGGCCGCCAAGGTCCGGCAGATCCTGAATGCGAAGATCAGCGTGCTGTGGGTCATCTGCGTAGCGGTGATCGGTGCCGTCGGCATGTATTACCTCTCCCGTACCGGAAATGAAGGAACGGCTTCTCCCCTCGAGATGATGTTCCGCAGCTTCCTGGAGAACACCCTGGGTGTTCGTCCGCGGACGAAGGAATTCCTGATCGCTCACCCGCTTCTTGTGTTCGGGGCCTATCTGGCCTTCCGGAGATACGCTGCCGGATTGTATATCATGCTGCTTGGGGCCATCGGACAGGCCTCGGCCGTGGGCACCTTCACCCACCTGCATACCCCGCTGTGGATCTCCTTCATCCGGGTGGTGCTGGGCGTGGGCTTCGGCGCCATAATCGGCTTGATCCTGATCGGTGTCTGGCAAATTGTCGTGAGAGGATGGAACCAATGGTCAGGACCGTTAAAAAGATTGTAATCTCCGGCTACTACGGATTCCGCAACAGCGGGGATGAGGCTGTGCTGCAATCCATCCTTCTCGCTCTCGAGTCGGAAGGAGCCGCGGCGGGCCTCACGATCGAGCCTATCGTGCTCTCGGTGAATCCGGAGCTGACCTCCCGGATGTACGGCGTTCGCTCGGTTCACCGGATGAAGCCCGGCCAGGTGCTGTCGGCGATCCGGGAGAGCGACGGTCTGATCAGCGGGGGAGGCAGCCTGCTTCAGGATACGACGAGCTGGAAGACGATCCCTTACTATTTGGCCATCATCAAGCTGGCGCAGTGGCATCGCAAGCCAACCTTCATTTATTCGCAGGGAATCGGGCCTGTAGCGAATCCCCGGTATTTCCGTCCGATAGTCTCTGCGTTCAAGAAGTGCGCTTACGTCTCGGTGAGGGATCAGGAATCGGCAGAGCTTCTTCGCAAAATGGGATACACTAAGGACGTCGAGGTGGTCCCGGACCCGGTCATGGGGCTTCCTCTGAGGGAATACGCAGGCCATAAGCCAGGCTCATCGGAACAGCAGCTTCCGGTGATCGGTGTTTCGGTCCGGTATTGGAACCAGGACCGCTCCGAGCTTCGGGGTATCGCCGAGACGCTGAACCGGATCCGGGCGGACCGTAACGTTACGGTACGTTTCCTGCCCTTTCATCTGCCGTCGGACGAGCAGGCTTCCAAGGACATCATCGCACAGATGGGTGCCGAGACTGCTCCGGGGCAAGTTGAATTGGTGCAGGGGGCAGAGCATCCCCAGGATATGCTGGCCCAGGTAGCTGCCTGTGACGTGCTGATCGGCATGCGTCTGCATTCCTTGATCTACGCTGCTTCGCAGCAGGTTCCGATGCTTGGCGTGTCGTACGACCCGAAGATCGATCAATTTTTGCAGCGTCTGGACCTAAAAGCGGCGGCATCCACCGAATCTTATGATGCGGCCTCCGTTGCGGAGGAAACGCTTCGGCTGCTGGACGGCCGTCCCCATTGGCTGGAGATCAAACGGGAGCGGATTGACCGCTTGAAGCAGGAAGCTCACCGTCCGGCGAAGCAAATCGCAGCTTTGCTGCGTTCCTAAATGACGCCAGGTCCCGAAAATAGCGGCCAAACGGTTTCGTCCAAACGAAATTCGTACGGCAGCATTGAAAATCGGATGAAAACCAGCGTTTTCGGCATAAAATCGGTGAAATATTCGGTTGGTGTTTCCTTAGGCTTCGTCGTATAATGGGATGCGTTGGACTTATGGATACTAAGGGGCTGAGAGTTTAACCATGGATTGGTGGATTTATCTCATCGGATTTGCCGCTGCGTGCGCGCTCGCTTTCATGGCAACACCACTTGTGAAGAAGCTTGCGTTCCGGGTTGGCGCCATTTCCGTGCCGAATCACCGGAGCGTACATACCAAGCCGATGCCACAAATGGGCGGTTTGGCGATTTTTATCGCTTTCGCTGTTATTTATCTGGTGATGGCCCTATCCATCGGGCAATATGATCTGAATGTCATGCTGGGGATGCTGATCGGAGGCACCATTATCGTGCTGGTCGGCGCTTACGATGACCGGTATAACATTTCCCCGAAGCTTAAGCTCTTAGGCCAGATCGCGGCCGCCGCGGCGGTAACCTCGAACGGCTTATATATCGATTATATCCAGCTCCCCTTCGGAGACGCCATCAACGTCTATCCTTGGGTAGGCGTGGTCATTACGATTCTGTGGATCGTAGGCGTGTCCAATGCCGTCAACCTGATTGACGGGTTGGATGGACTGGCAGCAGGCGTATCTGCAATCGGAACCTTCACGATCATGGTTCTGTCCATCGTAACGGGCAACTGGCCGGTTGCGCTGCTCAGCGCCGTGCTGCTCGGCAGCATCGTCGGCTTCCTGTTCTTCAACTTCCATCCGGCCAGCATCTTCATGGGCGACACCGGAGCGCTGTTCCTGGGCTTCAGCTTGGCGACCTTGTCGGTTCTGGGCTTCAAGTCGGCGGTGGCTATTTCCTTCCTGGTTCCGATTATGATCCTCGGCGTACCCTTGTCGGACACGTTCTTGGCAATCGTTCGCCGCAAGCTGAACAACAAGCCGATCTCCGTCGCGGACAAAGGCCATCTCCATCACTGCTTGATGGACCTGGGCTTCAGCACCCGCAAGACCGTGCTGATCATCTACGGCGTCGCCGCGCTGTTCGGTTCCTGTGCAATGCTGCTCTCCCAGACCAAGCAATGGGGCACTATCGTACTGGTTGTCATTCTTCTCCTCATCCTGGAGATCGGAGCCGAAGCTATCGGCATCATCTCCAAGAGCAAGAAGCCGGTTCTGCAGTTCCTGCAGCGGCTGCTGAGCGAGAACTCTTCGCCCTCCCGGTCCCGGGCTTCAAAATAACCGTAAGACTCATCATAACCCTGTACCTGCTTTCAGCGGGATACAGGGTTTTTTCGTTTGTTTAAGGAGGTTGCTGGAAAATCCGCTCTCCCTCTAACAATATGGCAGGAATTATCCGATAAGAGAGATACACGCAACTTTACAGGACGAAAGGAGTCTAATTTTGTAGAAAAATAGGCAAGACCGTAACTCCATCATTCTTTGCCATTACATAAGGAGGACGACATGTTGAAGAAGAAAGGAACCCGCATAACAAGCCTGCTGCTCGTACTGGCCTTGTTCTTGTCGCTGCTGCCGCCCCTCTCCTACACGGCTCACGCAGACGGCGCCAGGATCGACATCAACAACCTAAAGGTGAGTTTATCCCGTCCTACAGGCACCGAGGATAATCAGATTCAACGGCTAACCACGAATCCCATTGAGCTGAAGGCATACATAACGAACATCACCGATGCCCTGGTGCAGAACATCTACTATGAGATCGAGAACATCAACACGGGCTCCGTCGTAACGGAGAAGATGAACAAAGCTCTCCAAAGCGGCAATATGATTACGTTCAAGAATGTGTACCTGTCCGAAGGCTTGAACAAGATCACGCTCAAATTGGGCGAGACCAGCGTGATTTCTTCCGTTCCGGGCTGGGCTTACTTCACGCCGGTTACCAATATCACTTCCTTGAAGGTTAACACGGATTACCTTGAGGAAGGCGGCATGTACCCGAAGAATATGACGGCCAACAGCGCCAACACCGCCCTGACCATTTCCGGTACCGCCGCTAATGCGACGGATGTCCAGGCCGAAGTTCTGGGCTATTCCAGTCCCATCTCGAATTACTTCATGAGCGGGACCTTCACTTTCTCCGTTGAGGATGTGGCCAAGAAGAATGACTCCCTGGCGAATATCTTCCTGAATGCAGGGGATAACCGGATCACCTTCGTCGCCAAGAACAACTCCAATTCCTATCAGCTGGTACGGAATTTTATCTATGATAATGGCAAGCCGTTCGCATTCAAAGCGAACATTGCTCCGACCGCTACTCCTGCGGCCAAGGAGCAGCTCATGACGCAGCCGGTCATGACCGTGAACAATGTTACGTTGACCGGTAAGCTGAAGGTTCCGATTACGGTTACTTCCGGTGTCTATGGCATGGAGTACCCTTACGTGAAGATCATTGCAGGGGATCAAACATTCCCAACTGCCAATACGTACAATTTGACTAATAACGTAACGGATACCGGGGTTAGCATTACGAAGAACCTGACGGAATCCGGCAGCGATTTCAACATCTTCGATTATTCCATCGATACGACCTTAAACAATGCAACGAAGAGCAAGTATCTGCAGTTCAGCTTCTTCGATACATCGACTCCGACCATCTCGACATTTTCAATCAGCAGCAGATATAACTTCAGTTATGTAGATCCGTCTCTTCCGTATGTACATTCCGTAAATATCGCGCAGACGGACCAGTATGCGGGAACCAACAAAGATCCCGGCATTCGGATGAGTGAAACTTCGGCGAACGACGTTAACGAAATGCCGAAGAAGCTTCGGATCTTCGCCGGAAGCAATACCGCAACGGCAATGAACGTCTATATTGACGGTGCCAAACAAACGGGAACTTATACCGGCGCAACTGCTAGTACCCCAACATTAAATGCACGAGTAACGGATGCGGCTGAATTGAATTTGTTGAACGACCCGACAGCCTTCCTGTTCCTGTATGAGCTGAACGGGTTGCCTAACGGCACGCATACCTTGCGCTTCGTCCCTCTGACGGGCGGAGTGGAGAATACGTCCGGCGTTCTTTCGGTTGATATTAAGGTCTCCAGTGCGCCTTATATTATTATGGACAACATCTACAACGGAATGATTCTTAAGGATCGTGCACGCACCATTAAGTGCTCTTCCGGCGGAGACAATTGTTTGTCCGGCCGTCTGGTGAACGTGCCCGAGGCCGATCAACTGAGCACGGTGGTTTCCATTAACGATGGTGCTCCCATGCAGTTTAAGGACACGGCCGAGATTAAGGATATTCTGGACTCTAAGGTAGGGCGCTTTAAGTTTATCTATAAGGGTATCGGCACCGGAACAGACAAACGTGATGTAAGCCTGCAGGAGGGACGCAATACCTTCAAGTTCTACATCTATGTGGGCGGGCAGCTCGTCAACACGGTGACGTATGAAGTGTTCGTGTATTCTTCGGATTCCCCGGACTTCGTGGGTACCGTCCTTCCGATCCCGAAGAATGCAACCGAGCGTACAGTATTTATTCCTGCCAAGAATGTGGACACGTACTCCACGAACGAAGCTGAAGTCATTTTTACAGGTAAGTTTACAGGTGCCACTTCTCTGAAAATCACAGCGCGTTCCAAGAACGCGGACGGCACCCCTATTTTCAACAGCAGCTTGATCGAATTCCCATCTGGCAGCGGGACGGTGACCAATACATCAGGAGACGGCTCCAACACCATTGGGGTCCCGCCATACCTCGATGGTTCCTCCTTGACTGTGACTGCCGATACGTCCTCTCAGACATATTCGGGCACATTCAAGTCTCTTGGCATTAAGCTGAATCCGAAGGGCGACACCATCTTCGAATTGGAGATCACGAACAGCTCCAATATCAAGGTGATCAAGACCATTACGATTCAAAGAGAGCCGCTGCCTTACAAAGTAACCAAGCCGACCTTGATTAAGAATGATAAGGGCGAAGATCAGGCGACCATCAACAGCAACTTCCAGACCGTTGTGGTTGAGGCAGAGTTTGCCGATAAGGTCCTGTTCGGCAAGGATGAGGCATTGAAACTGGATACACCTGGAAAATATTTGTTCCAATACGAGGTAACGGATCTGAAGGCCGGGAAGAACAACGTGAAATTCACGGTCGTCAGAGGCTCCCAAAAGACCAACGGTTCCTTTGTACTTTACAATAGTGATACCGCCGTTGAAGGGGCAAGCTATAAGACGAAAATGAATACCTCCATGAAGGTGTTCGACGGGATGGTCAATCTGAAGTTCCCGAAGGACACCAGCCTGATGCGGAATGAAGAATCCAATCAGAATCAGTATTTGACAACGGAGCGGGATTTATTATTCGGCATTGCCAACCAAACGGATGGACGCATCGATAAGACTTACGCGCTGTCCGATCCGGTGGCTACGAACTATCTGCGTGAACCTACCCTCCGGTTTAAGCCGGCAGGCAAGCTGTTCTGGATCGATACAGGTACGATTGCGGCTAACGCGGCGGATCTGGGCATAACCGAGCTGGAGAAAGCCCTTCAAGGCAGCGGACGTTATCCTTACAGCGATTCGGACAAGTTCTACTATCGCAACATCAAGGATCAAGTGGTTCCGACCCAGCGTGGTACTCTGACGCTGAAGTATGATCCGAGCGTTCGCGATAATGCATGGAAGTACCTAACGGTGTACCATTTCGGCTTCTACGAGAACAAGAACGGTGTTACGGTTCCGATGTGGAAGAACATCGGCGGCGTAGTGGACCCGGGCAGCAACAGCATTACGGTACCGTTCGAAACCTCCGGCTACTATCAGGTCATGTATATGGCCAAGAGCTACCAGGACGTAACGAACCATCCGTGGGCGCGCGAGGACTTGGATACCTTGTATTCCAAGGGAATCATGGTGAACAAGACTACGACGTCCTTCATGCCGAACGACTTCATTACCCGCGGCGAGTTTGTGACGCTGCTGGTTAAGATTTTCGATATCCCGCTGAATTATTCCGGCGGTCTGACCTTTGAAGACGTTGGATTGTACAAGATGGAGGAACTGTCGGATTACAAGGCCATTGAGACGGCTGCAAGGGCCGGTATCGTTCGCGGCTTGACCGAAACGCAGTTTATGCCGAACCTGTCGCTTACGCGCCAAGACGCGGCTGTAATGATTGCGCGCGCGGCCGATATGAAGCTCGGTAATGACAAGGACAAATCTCTTGTAACACTCCAGAAGTCGTTTACAGATGCCAACGGCATCGACTTGTATGCCAGAACCTCGGTTGAAGCCGTGACGAAGGCCGGTTTGATCACCGGTAAGGAAAACGTCCTGCTGCAGGGCCAGTCCAAGGCCACCTTCCGGTTCGATCCGCTGGAGTCATTCACACGTGCTGAAGCGGCCGCAGTCGCGATCCGCGTGCTGAAGCAGCAGAAGAAGATTCCGAAGTGATAAAACGGCTGAAACGCCTGTCTCTCTAAGGGAGACGGGCGTTTTTTCATGGAAAAACTTATTCAGTGACGCATCCGTATAATCGAGGTATACTTGGTTTCGTAGCCGAGTGATATACGAAAAGATATACGAAAGAGTACACGGCGGCTGCTGAAGTAGAAACAGAAACAAGAAATAAAAAACTTTTTCTCAAGTGCCGCAACTTTTTCAGAACCTGAGCGTTTAATACTGTGAAAATAAGCCGAGAGCCCCAAAGCTCTGGTTAATTTTCACAAAAGATCTTTACGATGACTAAGTGCCATTGTATAATGTTAAAGTGGCATTTGGAGTCTCTAGTTCTTTCTCATCGTTTACTAGTTTCTGTGGCCACTCGCCGCAGACTTAACTTTTGTTAAACATAGCTCAACTCTGGAAAGGGGGTGAATCGGCGCATGAGGGAAAAGAGCTTTTCTTTTAGCAAACAAAACTCTCAACAAGCGATATATCGAGGAGGAGAAAAAAAGGTTATGAAAAAAGGTTTATCCGCACTTCTCTCTGCAGCTATGGTAACATCCATGTTCGCTTCCGTAGCATTCGCAGCTGAAACACCGGCTGATCCGGGCAAATACCTGCAAGGTTTGAACGTTATCAAGGGCGGCGAAAACGGCGACCTGATGACTGCAGCTAACTGGACTCGTCAAGACGTTGCTGTTCTGCTGTCCCGTCTGCTGGGCGTAGAAGCTACTGCAAAAGCAACGGCTAAGAGCCACACTTACACTGACGTTACTGATTCCTTCTACGACGGCTACCTGTCCTGGGCTAAAGCCAACAAGTACATGGAAGGTAACTCCGCTACTAACTTTGGTTACAACGGAACCATCACCAACCAAGAGTTCGCAGCTGTAGTACTTCGCGCACTGGGCGTTGACACTACTGGCGAGAACTTCGCTAAGACTGGCGAACTGGCAGTTAAAGCTGGCATCATCGCAGCTGGCACTGACCTGAGCGCTCCGGCTAAGCGCGGCGACACCTATGGTATCCTGGTTAAAGCTTTGGACGTAACTGTTGGCACCACTGGCCAGAAGCTGGGCGAAGTTCTGAAGCTTCCGGGTTATGAAGTGACTGCAGTATCCGTAACTGAAGCTAAAGCAGCAGGCGTGTTTAAAGTAGCTGTTAAGTTGAACAAAGAAGTTGATACTACCAAAGCTGTTCTCACCGTGAAGAAAGGTTCCACGACTGTAACTTCCACTGCAGCTTGGGGCGCGGATAAGAAGTCTGCCGAATTGACTCTGTCCTCCCGTTTGACAGAAGGCGACTACAGCGTAACTCTGAGCGGCTTGGACGCGGCTGCAATTTCTAATGCTACTGCAACTTTCAAAGCAGAAGACGAGAAGGTTACCAAGATTGACTTCGTTAATGCTAACGATACTCTTCCGTACACTAACTTCGCATCCATTAAGCTGAAGGCTGTGAATCAATACGGTGAAGCTGTTTCTACAGGAACATCCAACTTCAGCGCATTGGTATCTGGTCAAGCTCCGGCTTCCTTTAAGAAGCTTGATGATGGGACTTTCGAAGTTATTGCTGACTTGGTAGAAGCTAACAACGGCATTTCCCAAGGCAACGGCCAAGTTCCGGTAACTGTTTACATGAACAACAGCAATGTTACGGTTTCCAAGATCTTCAAGGTTGGCACTGTGCCGATCCTGAGCAAGATCGAAGTTGGCGAACTGAAATATGATAACAGCAAGACTAGCCTTGCTGCAGCTGATGATAAAGTATCGATCGGACTTAACTTCTTCGATCAATACGGAAACAGCATGGTACGTGGTCAATTTACAGGTGCAACTCCTGAAGTTAATCCTACCAACGTAAATCCGGTCATCACTCCGTATGAGCAGAAGCTTGAAGTTGTAAAGACTGGTCTTAACGGTACCCTGGCAGCTGCTGATTTGTTCGATGAGAACGGAAATGGCCGCATCCAAGTGAAGTTGACTGGCAAAGTCGACAAGTCGGGCGATTATGTTCTGAATATTTATGGTGGTTCTTCCTCTGCAACTGCAACATTCAAAGTAGGCGCTGCAGCTGGTCTGGGCACCAAAATTGAATTTGATACTTCCAGTGTAATTGTTGCTGCAGGAACCAACGACATCAAAGTACCGCTGGTTATCTATGATGCTAATGGAACAAAGTTGTCCGCACAAGAAATTGCTGACGACGCAGCTAATAACCGTTATACCTTCACAGTGACCAACGGTACAGCAACTGTCGTCCAAACTGGTTCTGACAAAGGTAAACTGAACCTGCACTTTAATGCTCCTGCAAGCAATGTTGTAGGTAACAAGATCTTCATCTCTGGACAAGTGAACCAGTCCCAGACTAACACCTTCGTTCAAGCAAGTGTTGCAGTAACGGATGCTAAAGTTGCTGAGACAATCACTGTTACTACTGAGCCTGCTGCAAAAGCGATTCTTGGTGCTGGTGACAAAATCGTCTACCAATTGAAGGATCAATATGCTAAGGATCTCTCTTCTGGTGCGGTTGGAATTACCAACCAAAGCGGCCAAACTTCCAACTTCCGTGTGAAGGTTGAAGTTACTAAAGAGGGCTTTGGTGCAAATGCGACTCCTAGAAGTGTTCCTGCATGGACAACTGCACCTGTAGTAGATGGCAACAAAACAACTTACTACTTCTCTGGTGCAGAGCTTGCGGACTTCAACGCTGGTTTTGACTACACAACCACCGATGGTCAAGTAGGTAAAGCAACTGTAAGAGCAGTTATTGAGAAGAGCGTTAATGGCGGCACTTATAACGAATATAGCTCCGCTGTTAGCCGTACTATGGAAGCAGTTAAGTCTGACATCAAACTGACTTACTCTCTGGGCACAATTGGAGATACATTCGCAGCTAAGGACAAACTGGGTGCAACAGCGTTTGGATTTGACCTTGCTCCGGGTTCTGCTACTAACTACTTTGACAAGAAGCTCTCTGTCACTGCTAAAGACGAGTCTGGTAACAAAGTGAAGCTTCCGTCGAACTACATTCGTGATATCTCTGCTTCCGATCCGAACGTATTGGCTTACGCTAAGAGCGGTGCTAACGATGCATACATCGTCGGTAATAAAGCAGGTACAGCAACAGTTTCTGCCGTCGTCTACACTAACAAAGGTGAGCTTATCAACCTGACTCAAGATGTAACGGTTAAAGCAGATGCTATTACTGTAGATTCCATTACTGCTGGTAAGTCGAGTAAAGCCCATGTTGCTGGTACTCAGTATGCTTACGATTACTTTACAAAAGATGACGACAACAAGCTGACCGTTAAAGATCAGTATGGCGTCTCTTACAAAAATGAAGAGATTTACGGTGCATTTAATGCACTTGGTATTCTCTACACTGTAAAAGTAACAAGTGGAACTGGTCTGGTAACTATGGATGCGAAGACTGGTCAAATTACTAACGTTGATGCTACTGTCAATGAGTATGTAATTACTGCTTCTGCTCCGAACGGCAAGTCTGTTCAAGTAGTAGTTAGCCGCTAATATCTTCATACAAAGGGGGCCCTTCGGGGTCCCTTTTGTTATACTCAATGTTCATTATAAATTTTGAAAATGAAAAAGGCGGTATGTCATGAGGAAAAAGGTGTTTTTGATTTGTTTGTCCACTGTTATGCTTGGTTCGACTGCATATGCGAATACACAACCGAAGACCTATAAAGGATATCCTGTTGTTGACGTAAATGTGAACGGATCCGTACTTTTGCCGGAGGTTCCGGCAATAAACATAGAGGGTAGTACGATGGTACCCTTACGTGCCGTGAGTGAGAGCTTGGGTGCAGAAGTGATGTGGGATGATGCACATAGCACTGTTTTAATTAATTCAAAAAACGAGCAAAACGAAGAAAGAAAAGTTATAGTAGGCCAATTGAAGAGGTTATTGATCATAAGTAATGAAGCAAAGGATTTAGAACGTAATATTAGTTTAGCCAAAGAGTATAAGGATATACGAAAAAATGAACAAATGTTAAAAACAATTATCAACAAGCAAACGATTGATTTAAAGTCAAATGTAAGTAATTATTTGCTTTCGACTTCATCTGAGTCATTATCAAAGAAAATGCCCAATCCAACTTGGGAATTGATCAACCAACTCAGTGAAGCAATACAATTGTACGAAGTGTCCGTTCAAAGATTATTAAGTTATTATAGTAATTCACAAGATGCCGATCTTGTGCAATATATAGAATTATTATCATTAGCGTATCAAAAATCATCGGATATGAATCTGAAGTTACAACAGTTAATTGTTGAAATAGAGTTCAAGTAATTGCAACTAAATACCTCGTGGTAACGTCAATATCTGCGAATGATAATTTGATGATTATGGGGGTCAAATATGCGCTTATTAAGGAACCTCTTTTTATGGACATTGCCTTTACTTTTTGTATTATTGTATTCACATCCAGTTGTGGCAAGTACGGAGACTTCTTTGAGTATTGAGACTAATGATTCACTGGATTTTGAAGTAACCACAATCAGAGAACTCGAACAAAACGATCGAAAGACGGTTTCATTTATATTAAAAGCTATCAATAAGACGGATGAGACCGTGCCGTTTGTTGATTATTGGATAAAGGTAATTTCAAAAAGTGGAGTTACATACAACGTGAATATAATTCCATATGATTCAAGAAAGAACTCGATATTAGCACATAGTGAAGTTGAGTATGAGTTTTATCTATATGTAGAAAAGCAAGTATCGTTAAGTGACTTAAGCTTTCAAATGATAAAGTGGGATTTTAGTGAAATTAATTACGAAAAAGTACTAAGTAATAAACAGCTTCCGCCGGATATAGATGTGGGATATTCTCAAGATGACATAGCCCGCATAAAAATTGGTGATGCGAACCTTCAAGCGAAGATATTAAAAGTTTCAATAAATAAGAATGAAACCTATTATTTACCTGTCATAGAGTTAGAAATTAAGAACATGGGGACAACACCTTTTAAACTTCCGGATATGTCGTATTATCTCCGGACCGATGATGGGAAAATGTTTCCTCTTGAAGTAAAGAATCTTGATAAAGAACTAACCTTGCTCCCACAAGTAAAAAAAGTAGGAACTTTCACAACAACGATTCCTGTTGAAATTACAAACCAAGGTTGGAAGATTGTTGTTACTAATAATAGGAACATAAAAAATGAAGTTATTCCTATTCCATTAGCTACGATTAATGTCGCGGTATCCCAAATTAACGAAATTTCTGTAGGAAACAATTACAAAATAACATTGAAAAATGGGGAATATGGGGTAAAACTAAACTCCCTACAAAGATATCCTTGGGATGATCAGGATATGATTGCCGCGAACCTGTCGTTATCAAGTATTTCGAATAAATCGATGCCCATACCCAAGCTTGGTGGATATTTTATCTTAGATGATAATATAAAAGTAGAAGCCAAAGAGATAAAACTGGATAAGGTCATTGCAATTGCTGGAGGAAGTGACTATCAACTACAGTTTGTCAGTTTGATTCCTTATACATATACATTTACATCTATCCAGTTTGTGTTACAAGAGCAGACAGACAATAAAACAGAAACTGATTTAGCTGCTTTTATCGATATAATAAAGTTCAGTCATCGAGACGAACTCATGAATATAAGACATATTGCAACAAACGAAAGCTATAAATATAATCAAATTGGACAAAGTATAGAAATTAGGGTTGCCGATGTTCTGACCTTCCGTAATAATCAGGACGATGTAAAGGTTATACTATTACAAATTAAAAACATGGAAAGTCGAAGTATAGTAATACCTAAATTAATAGCACATTTGAAAACAAAGAATAATACTTATCTCCCCACTTCGATATTAGAAGTGGAAGATAAGGTGAAGCCTTATTCAAGCGCTCTATATTACGTATCGGCGAATGTGCCTGGAGAAATTGATGACGAAGAACTTTCCTTACTGATTGGGGAAGCAACTGCTTCTGGCGTCTTAGCTGATCCTTCATCAAAAAACCAAGATGGATATGTTCATCCCATCTTCTTCTCTGTACCAATTGAACAAGAAGTCTCGCCCAACCTTCAGAATATTGAGTTTTTCCCTTACAACTTAAGCATTAGTCGAGTTGGTACTTCGCTAAATTTTCAAACCCTAACTGTTAAGGTCGACTTTAACTACGAACTTAAGAAACAGATGCAGTTATCAGAAAATGCAAAGAAGCCAAAGCTCACTTTTGAGATCGTAGATTCCTCCGAGCGAAAAGTACTAACAAAAACGCTTGCCTTAGATGATCCCAAAGGATTAAGCTTAGGAACTCATCAGTTTCTTGAGACTTTCTCAAATGATAAGTTATATGACGACATTTCTTTAAAGACCTATAAGTTTAATGTATACTATGAATTGGAGACAGGACATCGAAAGCTCCTAGCCTCCAAGGACTTAAAGTGGTTCTTTTATAGTGATTAATTCGAAACTCAAGGGCGGCCATACATGGCGGTCTTTTTCCCAGGAGGTAGAATTTACGGTGAATAGGTCCTTTAAGTTAACCAGTCTCATTCTCACACTGGCATTAGTCATCTGGTTTCAAACAGGGTACCAGAGAGCTGAAGGTGAGAGTTTGGCGCCAGGTAATTCCAATGACCCGATCATTACCAAGAGCTACTTAGATCAAGAACTCGCAAAAGTGAAGGCAACCAACACTTCAACAAATGCTACAACAAATTCCCCCATCACCATCGTCCAACTCCAGACCGGCCAAACCCTCTACGCAGCCGCGGGTGCGGAAGTTATAGTTCGCACCGGCAAGACCGTGGCTGTTAGCTCTGACACGAACGGGATTCCGGATGTAACGGATGGGTCGGACATCGCTCCAGGAGCTGCTGTGCAGACGAACCATATGCTCGTCTTCCCGAGGGAAGGGCGGGGCATTAAGCCGGATCCGAAAAATACGGCTGACATTTTCATCATGGTTCGCGGCGAGTATACACTCTATAATGCAGATGGGTCAAAGGTGACACCTTAATTTTACCCTCATTGGCAGTAATCAATTCGGTTGCGGGTTCCGGGTCCGGTCATACTATGGATACACCGATCACGAAGGAGGTGAATCCAAGTGGGTAAAGGCCAAAGCGGAAGCAATTCGAAGGTGGTTCCTGAAAGTAAAGCCGCACTGGATATGCTCAAGTACGAAATTGCAGCTGAACTGGGACTGCCGGTAGGGAAACAGGCACTGGGCTCCATGTCTGCAGATACGGAGTTCGCTACAGAACTGGGTTCCATATCTGCCGGCTCGATTAAGGAGGACTACTGGGGTCATATCGCCGCTCGCGACGCAGGTGCGGTAGGCGGAACGATCACCAAGCGATTAATCCAACGAGCCGAGGAAACGTTGTTTTCCTTAAGCTAACTCCATTGTTGCCGATTGGGACTTCATCTATACGTGTTGAATTGACAGTACCCTGCAAATCAAGTAGTATTACAACAGAAGGTCTTGGAAACAACCTCCTCCTCTCCAGGAGCGGTTGCACTACGCATCTATTCCTCTATGCGGGGCTGCTCGATTCCAGAGTGCTTCGTTAGAGGTTTTTTTCATGTAGACCTTACGAATCCCTATGGGAGGTCGAGACCATTGACGACTTCGTCGAAACGTTTATTCACGTCCGAATCCGTAACCGAAGGACACCCGGACAAGATCTGTGACCAAATTTCCGACGCGGTATTGGATGCCTTCCTAGCGGTGGATCCTAATGCCCGTGTAGCCTGTGAAGTATCGGTTGCAACCGGTTTGGTATTGGTAATCGGTGAAATCAGCAGCCGCGCGGATTATGTAGATATTTCGGCCATAGCGCGGAATACCATTAAGGAAATTGGATATACCCGCGCGAAGTACGGATTCGACTACCAGACCTGCGCCGTGTTGACCTCTCTCAACGAACAATCCGCCGACATTGCCATGGGCGTGGATAAAGCGCTTGAAGCCCGTGAAGGCAGCATGTCCGATGCGGAAATCGAAGCATTGGGTGCCGGAGACCAAGGCTTGATGTTCGGTTTTGCTACCAACGAGACCCCCGAATTGATGCCGCTTCCGATCGCGCTGTCCCATCGGATCGCACGGCGTTTGGCCGAGGTCCGGAAGAATGGAACCTTGGAGTATCTTCGTCCGGACGGCAAAACCCAAGTTACGGTGGAATATCAAGACAACAAACCGGTGCGTGTAGATACCATCGTGGTATCGACGCAGCACGCGGAAGAAATCACGCTGGAACAGATCCAGCGCGATATTAAAGAGCATGTGATTCAACCGGTTGTTCCCGCCGAATTATTGGATAGCGATACGAAATTCTTTATCAACCCGACCGGCCGGTTCGTCATTGGGGGACCCCAAGGCGATGCAGGTCTGACCGGACGGAAGATTATTGTCGATACGTATGGCGGTTATGCGCGTCATGGCGGTGGAGCCTTCTCCGGTAAGGATCCGACGAAAGTAGACCGTTCCGCGGCATACGCAGCTCGTTACGTTGCGAAGAACATCGTAGCAGCCGGGCTGGCGGATAAGGTGGAAATTCAACTGGCCTATGCCATTGGAGTTGCCCGTCCCGTCTCGGTCAGTGTCGATACCTATGGAACCGGCACGGTCAGCGATGAGAAGCTGGTGGAGCTGATCTACTCCCACTTTGATCTTCGTCCTGCAGGGATTATTAAGGAATTGGGACTTCGCCGTCCGATCTATCGTCAAACGGCTGCTTACGGACACTTCGGACGTACAGACCTTGATGTTCCTTGGGAAAAGACGGACAAGGCCGAGTTGCTTCGCAAGGCCGCATTACAATAAGACGGAAAGCCTCCGCCACCTGCCAATGGGTGGCGTTTTCTTTTTCTTCCTGCTAGCGTAACTTTTTGGGGAGACACAAAGTCTATATGTGTAGACGAATGATATAGATAGAGCTGATTCATCAGGAGAGAGGAGAACAGAAAGTGCAACAGTTGAGGAAAGAAAAGACCCGTTCTTGGGCATACAAGGCGGGGACATGTCTGCTGGCCTTATTCCTACTATCTCCCACAGCCGGGCCATTAGCGGTACCAACCGCCTTCGCCGCGCCGGTACTCGAGCTTGTCCAGGAAGAGCCCTTAACGGCCGGAGCGACATTGAAATCGTATGTCTGGAAATCCGAACGGAAGGGAACGCCCGTGTCCGTCAATGCGAAAGTGGTCCAGGTGGATCTCCAAAACCCTTATGTCAAACTGGATGTTATGACCGGTACAGGCGGGCAGTTTACGAAGAAGCAGACGGTGCTGGGAATGGCAACGGAGACCGGAGCCGTAGCGGGTGTGAATGGCGACTTCTACAACACCCAGGCCGAGGGCGTTCCGATCGGACCTGAAATTATGGACGGGAGACTGATGGCGACTGCGCCGGATCTGCCGGGATTCTATAGCTTTGCCATTACGAAGGACCGGAAGCCCATTATCGATCTTTTTGCTTTTCAGGGGAAAATCGTAGCCAAAGATGGAACCAGCTATCCGCTGGGGGGTATCAACAAAACATATTATTGGTATGAGCCCAGCGGAGTCCATAGTATGATTGACGGTCTGTTCATGTACACGGACGCATGGGCTCAGGAGGACCGGTCCAATGATGGCAAAACGGATCCGACCGAGGTGCTGGTCGTGAACAATGTGGTGACCCAGATCGTGAAGAACGATATCCTCCATATGATCGCGCCGAAGAACGGGTACATCCTGCGCTCGGCCGGCAAAGCGGCAGACTTCGTGCTTGAGCATATGAAGGTCGGAGATATGATCCAGGCCGATTACAGCATGTATCCCCAGGATCGGACCAAGAGCTACGATTACAAAAATTTTCAGATGATGATCGGGGGCCATACGATTCTGGTTGACGAAGGGGCTCCGGCTGAATTCTCCCGGAAGACCTCCGATATCGAAGGCTATTATTATAGAACCGCAGTAGGCTTCTCCAAGGACCAGCGGTATGTCTATCTGATTACGGCTGATAACAGCGGTGAAAGCAGTAGGGGACTCAGTCTGTCCGAGCTGCAGAACCTGATGATACAGGTAGGTGTATGGAGAGGTATGAATCTGGATGGCGGCGGTTCAACCCAGTTGGTTGCCCGTCCGCTCGGAGAGACACAGCCGAGGATCATCAACGATATTGTGTCGCAGCGAAAGGTTGTGAACGGGCTGGGTGTGTTCTCTCTGGCACCGAAGGGGCAGGTCAAGGGTCTGAAGGTTGAAGGTCCGGAGACCGTATTGCTGGGTGAAACGGTATCGTACAGCTTCAAAGCTTACGATGAATTCTATAATCCGGTGACCTCAGCAGAGGTGAAGCCAACCTGGAGCTGGACAGGCAGCCTACAGACGGCAGGGGAGAACGCTTTTACCGCGCTTGCAAAGGGGAAGGCCTCTATCACGGCGAAGGCAGGTTTGGCAACCGTCACGAAGGAGCTTCAAGTGGTCGGTAAGGAGGACCTTACGAACTTGAAGCTGGAAGCGAACCCGCCTATTCTTCGGGAAGGGGAGACCGTAACCTTAAAGGCAACGGCGACCACCAAGAGCGGCCTGCAAAAGGAAGTTCCGCCCCAGCTCATACAGTGGGAGATACGCGGAATCAAGGGAACCATCACCGGCAACCAGCTTCGGGTGGACAGCCTGAATGGCGCGACCCAAGGGCTTGTAATCGGGAGATACGACGGATACAGCAGCAGCAGGGCCTTGAATGTCGGAGAGGCGAAGATGTTCGTGGACTTCGATAAGAGCACCTATCCGATCTCCTTCGCGGCGACAGATGGTGTGACCGGCCTGGCGGAACGGAAAACCTCGGCAGAATCGATCCAAGGCGCCTTCGCCGAGTTAAGCTATGACTTTACCAAGGGAAGCGGCACAAAAGCGGCATACGCCGTGCTGGGCAATAAGGATATCACGGTACCCGGAGAGCCGGAGGCGATGCGTCTTCAAGTGAAGGGAGACAACAGCCTGAATTGGATCCGGGCTGAGATCCTGGATGCGCAGGGACAGGTATACCGGGTCGACTTGACCAAGGCCATCAATTGGACGGGATGGAAGACCGTCACGGTGGACCTCTCCTCCTATAAAATGTCCTACCCCATCCGCCTGACCCGGCTCTATGCGGCAAGTGTGGCGGAATTGCAGGATGAGCGGAGCCTGACCGGTAGGATCGGCTATGATGAGATTCAGTTCCTGTACAAAGGCAAGGATCCGGTACTGCCGCGTAACAAGGTGGTACTGACGATCGATAAGCCGATCATCCAAGTGAACGGCGCGATGCAGCAGATCGATCAAGCTCCGATCAAAGTGAATGACAATACGACGATGGTGCCGATCCGCTTTGTGACCGAGGCGTTGGGCGGTACCGTAGAATGGTCCGATGCCGAGCAGAAGGTGACCCTGATCCGCGGCGGCCACATGATGGAGTTCCGGATCGGGGATAAGGATTATCTGGCGGACGGCAGCCGGAAGACCGCCCTGGCCGCACCGGAATTCCGCAATGAAAGGACTATGGTCCCACTCCGGGTGTTGTCGGAACATCTGGGATGGAAGGTGGAATGGGTAGAAGAAACACGAACGGTGACTTTAGAGTAGGTTAAAATAGTTCTTACTTATCACTTCAAATGATGGGAATTATGGTAGTATAAATAATAAGCGAAAAGTACTACATTTTTGGTCAGAAGGGATTCGGTCCGCTTGCAGGTAGATGCCATTGATCGCGTCATCAAAAACGCCATTTCCGTCATGGAAGACAGCAAGTACCAGATCTTCGAGATCTGCGAAAGCGCGCGTGCGGAGCGGGAGTCCTTGAATAAAGAGCTTCAACAGGTCATGGAGGATGTTACGGCCACCATCGACCAGGTGGATAAGCTGGAGCTCTCCTACAAGCGGGCCCGGATTCGGCTGACGGAGGTCAGCAGGGATTTCCATAAATTTACCGAAGAGGATATTCGGATAGCTTACGAAGCGGCAACAAGCATGCAGCTGCAGCTTACCCTTGCCCGCGAGAAGGAATCCCATCTGAAGCAGCGCAGGGATGAGCTGCAGAAGCGGATTAAGAACGTGGACAAGCAGGTGGAGCGTGCCGAGTCCCTCGTCGGGCAGATGAACGTCGTTCTGGAATATTTGACCGGAGACCTGAACCAGGTTACACGGATACTCGAATCGGCGAAGAACCGGCAGCTGCTCGGCTTGAAGATCATATTGGCCCAGGAGGACGAGCGCAAGAGAATTGCCCGGGAAATCCATGATGGACTGGCCCAGTCCATGGCCAATGTGGTGATTCGGACGGAAATTACCGAGCGGATGCTGAGCCGTCAGGAATTCGAATCCGTGAAGCAGGAGCTCAGGGAACTGAAGAGCCAGGTGCGGGGAGGTCTGGAAGAGGTCCGCAAGATCATTTTCAACCTCCGGCCCATGGCCTTGGATGATCTGGGCTTAATCCCGACTCTTCGCAAATTCGTGCAGGACTACGAGGATAAGACCAAGATCCGGACCAAGTTCGAAATGATCGGGCGCGAGACGCGGCTGCCGTCCGGTATGGAGGTCGCGGTGTACCGACTGGTGCAGGAGGCGTTCTCGAATGTCTACAAGCATGCGAATGCCAGTTATGTGACGCTGGAGGTAACCTTCCAGACCACGATGGTGAAGATCTCCGTTCAGGACAACGGAGAAGGCTTCGACGTGGGCGTCGTGGAGCATAAGATGGGCAAGGGCGTCCATTTCGGCTTAATCGGCATGCGTGAGCGGGTAGAGCTATTGGAGGGCCGTCTGGATATCGACTCGGAGAAGGGAAAAGGAACACGGGTTTCCATGCTGATCCCGATCGGTACAGAGGAGCCGGAGCAAGGTCCCAAATAAAGGTGCTTAGCATAGACACATGCAGAAGGAGGATCGCGTATGGAAGCCATTCAACGCAAGATCAAATTGGTTCTGGCAGACGATCATCAATTAGTCCGTGAGGGCGTCAAACGTATCATTAACATGGAGGATGACCTGGAGGTTGTGGGGGAATGCGGCGACGGCATTCAAGTGCTGGAGCTGTGCAACATGCTGAATCCCGACATCGTCCTGATGGACATTAACATGCCTATCGAGAACGGGGTAGCGGCGACGGAGAAGCTCCGGGATTTCTTCCCCCATATCAAGGTCATCATCCTGTCCATACATGACGATGAGAGCTATGTATTCGAGACGCTCCGCAAAGGAGCTTCGGGTTACTTGCTGAAGGATATGGAAGCGGAGACATTGATTAACGCCATCCGCTCCGTTGTGGCCGGACATGCCTATATCCACCCCAAGGTTACCGGCAAGCTGATCAACCAGCTCCGCCGGATGACTTATCTGGACGAGGCGGGTGTTGCCGCTTCAGATGCCAATACGAAGGAAGCCGGCGTGAAGTACATCCATACTCCGAGCAGCCCGTTGACCCGCCGCGAGGCGGAGGTGCTTCGGCTGATGGCCGAGGGTAAGAGCAATAAGTCCATCGGGGAAATTCTGTACATCAGCGAGAAAACGGTTAAAAACCACGTCAGCAGCATTCTGCAGAAGATGGAAGTGGATGACCGGACACAAGCCGTTATCGTTGCCATAAAGAATGGATGGGTCACATTGTAGGTTGTAGGAACTCTGGGCGGCCCCTCGGCATATACTGATCCTAACAGAGGACTGTTGGGAGGGATCCGCCATGATATGGGGTTTGGTGTGGATCATCGGGATATACGGAGCGGCGGTAGCGGTCCTGCATATTCTGTATGCATCGCATCAGAAGCGTGAGCCGCAAACCACCTACTTTGCCCTAGTCACCCATAATAACGGCACTCAGATCGAGTGGTATCTGAGGTCCTTGATCTTCTTCTCGTGGCTAAGGGGCAGGCATATCTCCGTTACGGTTTTCGATGAGGCCTCCACGGACGATACCGTCGCAGTGGTGCGCCAATTTGCAGCCGGCCGGGGGAATATAAAGGTGGAGGTTGCCGAAGGCAGCCTGGAATCGTTCCTGGAGGCCCATCAAGGGGATGCCGTGATTGTGCATCGGGTCATGACGGTGGGAAAGGATGAAAGGCTGCCCGTCCTGCAGTGGTAAACCGCTTACATCCGGTGCGAAGGATGATGATGGAAATGCTGGCCGAGCTCTACGGAATTCGAAGCCGGGACGCAATTTGGTCTTGGCATGTGACGTTGGACTACGACACGGACCGGGTATGGAGGCCGGGGCTTCATGAAGCCCACAGCGGCATCCTCCGGTTCATGCCCTTGCTTTCCTTGGGACAAGCTCTGGCGCTGCGGGACCGGTTGAATGGCCGGGGTTCCATGGTTGGGGATCCTTCCCGCCTGCGAAGAGAACTGATGCAGATCTGCCGTGACTTAAACATTAGGGCCGGCATGGCGCCGATCCGGTGGGCTTTCCAACCATATACAACAACATATATAGCTTCGACAAGCAGTCGCGCTCCGCTGAATCATAGGGTGCTGGATCGGTTGATCCACATTCTGGCGGGGCGTTTTCTATTGTTCGAGGAGTTGATGGGGCTGATGAAGGAGGTCGGTCTGGAGGAGTGGAGCGGCGATTGGGCGCGGTACGTGCAGGCAGGAGCTTGTATAGGGGCGCTGGAGCTTATGTCCGGTATGGAAACGGGGCGAAGCAAGCATGGATGGAGCCGACATGGGGAGCTGCGCTGCCGCAGGTGCGGAAGTACCGGGCAGCAGCTCCGGTATGTTCCCTGCGCAGAATGTCAAGGCACATGCGCGTATTGCGAGGCTTGCCTGGGCATGGGGAAGATCCGGCAGTGCTCTCTGCTGATCCATGGGCTGGTGGGCCGCACTCCAAGCGTGTCTAGTGATCAAGAGCCTGGAGGTGCGGTACCGGAGCTGGAGAGATGGGGGCTAAGCCCTGCCCAGCGGAACGCTGCTTCAAAGGGGATCGAGTTCCTACGGAGCGGCCTGCCTCTTCCTAGAGAGCGAGTGGAACGCCAGGCAAGGTTTCTGATTTGGGCGGTGACGGGAGCGGGTAAGACGGAGATGATCTTCCCCTTAGTGGAGCACGAGCTTCGCCGCGGTGCCCGGGTTCTGATCACCACACCCCGCAAGGACGTGGTTCTAGAGCTGAAGCCCCGCCTGGTGAAGGCATTTCCGGATTGTACCGTGACGGCCTTATACGGGGGAAGCGACGACCGCTGGGCAGAGGGTGAAATTCTGCTGGCTACGACCCATCAGCTGCTGCGGTTCCACCGGGCCTTCGATCTGGTCATCATCGATGAGATCGATGCATTACCATACAAGATAATTCACACATGATTAGACATATTCGATGCTCTTGATGCTTGCCGGAATGAATTGTCCCTTGCGTCCATGAGCCTTCCCGATTGGCGTATCGAGCTCGATGGTCTGAAATAAGGTCGTGACGAACTCGTTCTTCTCCTTGTCGTCCAACACGTCCCAGATATCCCGCATGTCGAACAAGGTGTCCATCACTTCCTCCCGCAGGTCCCCCGTCTGATTCTGCAGCGCCTTGATCCGCTCGGCCAGACTATCCTCGACCAACTTTTCCTCGTTGCTCCGTTCCCGCAGATCGTCCTCGCTCATAAGATCATTGGCGAAAGCGTACTGCCACTTCTTTTTTCGCTTTTGGACTTCGGATAGCTGCTTGCGCAGCTCGTCCAACTCAGATTCCACCTTGTGGCGCTCCTGCTTGGCCTCCTGCTCCATCTCATCGACCTTGGACAGGTTCAGCTTAATCTGATCGACATAATCCAACACAAGCCTTTCTACGAGCTCCTGACGGAACATGGGCATGTCACACCCATTGCTCATTTGTCGTTTCGAGCAGATGTAGGAGAGGATCTTATTGAAGCTGCCGTCCTTCCGCTTATTCTGGTGATAACGGCCAGTCATGGCAGATCCACATTTGGCGCAGCGAAGTATGCCGGCGAACCAATATTCCCGGGCCTTGGTGTACCCTCCGAAGCTGCGGACCTTCATCCTCCGGGTGTGCTCCTCGTATGCTTCCATGGCGAAGATTGGCTCGTGCGACCCGTCGCTGAATATGCAGTTTACCTTCTCCTCCTTCTTCCGGCTGGCGTACTTCCCATTCATCTTCTTGGTGCCCCATCTGATTTTGCCGGCATAGTAAGGGTTGTCCAGGACGTAATAGACCGTTTGAGCCGTCCAAGAGAAGCCGCGGCGCAGCAAACCCCGATTATTCAGGATGGAGGCGACCGTCTTAAACCCGTTCCCGGACATATAGAGTTGGCGCAGCTCATGCAGCACGGCCGCCTCCTCGGGGATGATCTTGCCATCCTTGTCATACCCAAAGGGGACCGGTCCTCCCGGGCGCTGCCCCTCCTTCACCATCTGCTCCATACCGAACCGAACGTTCTCTGCAATGTTCTCGCGCTCCCATTGGGCGATATCCGCCATCAACCGAATGAAGAGCCGTCCGGTAGCCGTCCGGGTCTCGTAGGACTCGGTGCAGGACTGGAACTTGATGTTGTAGCGGTCAAAGAGCTTTAGGAGGTAATCACAGTCTGCAGCGGACCGTGTCAGCCGGTTCAGCTTGTAGATCAAAATGATGTCGAATTCATCGTTCGGGATATCCTTGATCAGTTGCTGCATCTGGGGGCGGTTCAGATCCTTGGCGCTGTATCCGTCATCGATATACACCTTACTGATCATCCAGTCCTGGGAGTCGCAGAAACTGCGCAGGCGGTTCTTCTGGCCTTCGATGGAGAAACCTTCCTCGGCTTGTTCGTCGGTGGAGACGCGAATATATAGTGCGGCGCGCATAGATGCACCTCCGAATGTTTGTTCGTGTGTTGGGGTAAAAGAAAAGCCCTATATGGGCGGTCATGCTTTTTTGTTGCGCGGGTTCAACTTAAGAATGAGAATTGTCAAAAGCACGGTAATACAAACAATTGAGACGCTTGTTACGACAGTCCAATCTATATTAATGGCATTATCTTTCGGGGCCACTGATGACGTTATTTCTTGTGGCTCGCCATCTACCTTCTTAATGACGTATGATTCATATTCCTCTTTTGATATATGTCCATCTTTATCGATGTCTGCCTTTATTCGATCATAGTCTGACTTTAATTTATTGGCGTAATAATAAGGTTCAGACTGTAGCAATTTCTTGCGCTCAGCATAGAATTTGCTCGTTGTATCAAGTCCGTCTTCGTCAAGCTTCTGTAATTGACGAATAACGCCCCCTTGATTTGTATTAGTACTTGGTGATTCAGAAGTTGATTTTTGATCCAGGTATTCTTTAGCCGAAATAAGTCCGCTGTCGGGCATATAAGCCTCCGAGAAAATCCCCATCGGTTGGGGGAGTTGCTATTCGTATCCGTACACCCTCCGCAGCCTGTCCAAGATCTCCTCGTTCTTCGCAAGGTTCATCCGGAACCGCAGTTCCTCGACTTCCTTTAGCGCCTGCCGTCTCTTCTCAATCAGTTCCGCAGGCTCCAGCCGCGCAAGCTCTTTACGCTGGGCCGGGTTCAAACCCTCGATCCGCTTTTCCGCCGGAGTCAGGTTCACCTGGCATTTCTCCGCGAAACGTTTCGGATCCAGATCCCACCGACTATTCAGCATGTAGTCCGGCATCAGCAGGCGAGAGGCAAACCAGTGGGCCTCCACCTCGAGGATGCCTTTTGTCGTTTCGTCCAACTCGCATTCTTCATGGATGCTGTTTAACAAAAAATGCCCATGGAGTAGGATGTGTCCTATCTCATGGGCGAGGGTCCAGTATTGGCATCGCTCGATCTGAGTAGGAGAAAGAACTGTATCCTCGAGATCAGTAGCAACATATATAGCGAATCGGGTCTGTTCTTTCACCCGAAATTTCATCATGTATCCTTCAGGTCCACACAGCTCAGTGAATATGACCCTCCATTTCATTTTCCGGGCATATTCAAGCAGTGGTATCGGAGGCTTTATTCGGCCTCCCAATGACATCAGAACCTTATTTGCATAATTATGGGCAATGCGAAATCGCGGTTCAGTTAATCGTGGTGGATTCTCGATGCTCAATTAATCATCTTCTTCCTCGAAGGATTTCTTCATGTCTCTTGCGAGCTTCATAAAACGCTCGTAGGCCTTCGGAGATAGATCTTTACGGGCACGCATAATGAATTGGATATCTTGATCGTTATCCACTCCGGAAATTTCCCTGCCTAGTAGATAATCAATTGAAACTTCATAGAGGTCAGCTAATTTTCTAAGAGTATCGGTATCGGGGTCTCTATAATTCCGTTCGTAGTTAGACAGGACTGTATTTGTAATCCCGACTTTTTCCGCAACGAAAATTTGGGACCATCCCTTGCGTTCTCGCTCTGCTTTAAGACGATCACCCAACTTCATAGAAAACTCCCCATTCTCATAATTTCTCACATTCTATATTATCAAGATTTAACGCTACGTTAAACCGATTCCACGACAAGTTAAAAAACCTATTGACTTTCACTTTACGTGAAATATATAATAGGCTCATAAGGTTTCACTTTACGTGGAATTCGAAAGGGCGGTGAGGATGGTGAAGCTATATGAGAGAATAAAGGCCATCAGAAAATCCAAAGGAATATCTCAGACATTTGTGGCTGAAAAGCTTGGAATGACAGTCTCCAGCTATAACATGAAGGAAAATGGGAAGCGTCCAATTAGCACTGATGAACTTGAAGGGATAGCTTCTGCTTTGCGTGAACCCATAACAAATTTTTTTGACCATGAATTCCACGTAAAGTTGAATAACCAAGAAGCGATTTGAAAAAGGAGGTGACGCCCATGTCCGCAGAGATCAAGAAGCCCTTATCCGATCAAGCCATCGACAACCTGCACCGCTTCATCGCTGTACGAAAGTCATCGATTCTGAAGCGGCTGTCCGAACGGGAGAAAGAGAAAGCAAAGGAGGCGTAAGGCGTGGAGCAAGCGCTGAACAAAGAGTTTTTACAGTCCTGCATTAATCAACTAATAGAGCAGGGCGACGTGAATTATCAAGACGGCCTATACAGCCTGACGGAGAGTGGTCGGAAGAAAGTCATCAAAGAGATGCAGCGGTACATGCTCCGCCCGGGAATGATGGTCCTCTTTCAAATGTGGTATGCCGAGGGGTTCGGCTTACAAATGAGGTGATCCGGGATGGGAAGTTTTCAATGGCGAAAGCGCGACAGCCTTAACCACTGTGCAATCCGGGCTTTTACGCTGATGAAGTGCAAGGAGAAGGGGAAAGAAGAGGCGGTCCTTATGGCCGTGAACCACAAGGACCCGACGGGGGAGCCGATGTACTGCAGGAACCCGGAGGAGATCAGTGATGAGCAGCTGGCCGCCATACATAAGAAGTTCGACGGCATGATGAAGGAATCGGAGCGGTTCAATGCGGGGAGGGACCGGCGGTGGCATAAACGGCCGGCGGGGTAAGGCGAGGGGGAAATTAACCTTGTAATTAGCATACAACAGCCGCGAAGCATAAGTCAGCCCTTCTGGTATGAGAAGTCATCATATCACCCGGAGGGGAGGTGAAAACGACTATGGAAACTCAAATCAACGAGGTTTTGCGGGAATGCCGATTGCGTGCTGGCCTGAAACAGAGCGAGCTTGCAGAAAGACTCAGCATTGATCAGGCGGTTATTTCAAATGTGGAACGTGGGAAAACACCCCCAAGCTACACATTGGTGAAGCAGTGGGCCCGGGCAACAAGATCAACAGACATCATCGGCATGGATCTTGGTGGCAATGACGGATGGAAGAAGTTTCGAAAGCTTGAGGAAGCTGTAAAGCATGCAAGGACGCTGCTGGATGTTAGCTTCATGAGAATCAGGAGGCGGTAAACATGTTCCCGGACATCATCCAAGTGGTCGCGGAAGACGTGGCAGAGGGCCTGCTGAATCGGCTGGAGCAAAACTGGCGGGACTTCATAGTCGAGGACGGTTTTAGCCGGTCCGCAGCAGAGGCGGCCTTCGAGTCGGAGCTGGAGCAGATCGGATTCGATCTGGAGATCCTGCCGGACGAAGATTATCGGGAGATCCTGAATCACCCCGTGGTGCAGGGCGCCATCGAGGAGATGCAGATCCAGGCCGAGGAAGCGGCGGCGGATGACATGGATCGGTTCGATGCCTTTCATACCGGTTCGATGGAGAAGCAGCTTAGGTACCATGGAATGTCGATTCGAGATTTTGTATAGGAGGGATTGAGATTGAGTCCAGCAACCATCGAGCAAGAACGCAATGAACAGCTCGACATCATCGTCCGGCGGATGTATCGGGACATGTCGATCAACCTGAACAACTGCCAAGCGGCGTCCGATTGGGTCCAGATGACCCTAGCGGAAGTCGCCAGAGAAAAGAAAAACGCCCTCCCTGCCAGGAGGACGCCGTCGTTAAGATCCCGTCTAAAGAATCTTCTTGTGCTTATTGTAGCACAAGGGGGCAACTGATTTAAAGGAGGCAATATCATGCAAGCTATCCGCTTAATCAATACCAAGGACATGGCACATGAGGACTGGCTGGAATGGCGACGCAAGGGAATCGGCGGCAGCGATGTCGCCCCCCTGCTGAACTTGAGCCGCTATAAATCAGCCCTCTCCGTTTACCTCGATAAGATCGGACAAGCCCCGGAGATCCTGGACAACCCGAAGATGAAGGCCGGACGGATCATGGAGTCGGTTGTGGCGGATTGGTTCGCGGAAGAAACCGGAATGAAGGTCATGCGGCAAAACGCGATCTTCCAGCACAAGCAATACCCCTTCATGCTGGCGAACATAGACCGCTGGCTCCCCGGACAGAACGCGGGCCTGGAGTGCAAGAACACTTCCGAGTATGCCCGGTCCGATTGGGAAGGCACACAGGCCCCCATGGAGTACATCCTGCAGTGTAACCACTACATGGCGGTCACGGGGGCGGAACGCTGGTACATCGCGGTTCTGATCGGAGGCTGGGACTTCCAGTGGCGGGTCATCGAGCGGGACGAGGAGATCATTCAGATGTTGATCGAGAGGGAGCGCGAGTTCTGGCAGAATCACGTGCTGGCGAAGATCCCGCCTGCCTTCGACCATCAGGACACCGATTACTTGCGGAGTCTCTATCCGGCCCACACGCCGTCCAAGGCCGTTGAGCTGACGGAGGCCGATTACAGCATCATGCAGCTGCTCTTCGACGCCAGGAAGGCCAAGAAGCTTGCAGACGAGGCCGAAGAGACGGCCAAGAACCAGCTCAAAGGCAAGATGGAAGATGCCGAGAAGGCCTACTTCCAAGGGGAGTTGCGGTTTACTTGGAAGACCAATTCGAAGGGCGTGCGGTCCTTCAAAGTCGTAGGAGGCGAAGAGTAACCCATGACAAAACAAGTTGACCAATCGGTTTTGAAGAACCAGCTTCAGACCACAAATACTGCCGGACAAGCCCCAGCCGTTTCCCCGGCCACACAGGTGGCGGCATACCTGAAGAAGATGGAGGGAGAGATTGCCCGGGCCCTTCCGAAGCACCTGACACCGGAGCGGCTGACGCGGATCGCGCTGACCACCATCCGGACCAACCCGAAGTTGCTGGAATGCACGTTGCCATCCCTGATGGCCGGTGTCATGCAGGCCGCGCAGCTGGGATTGGAGCCGGGGTTGATCGGGCACTGCTACTTCGTTCCTTTCAAAAACACCAAGCAGAATACCATGGAAGTCCAGTTCATCATCGGATACAAGGGCATGATCGACTTGGCCCGCCGGTCCGGCAATATTGAATCCATCGCGGCCCACGTGGTTTACGATAACGACTTTATCGAGCTGGAATACGGCCTGGAGGACAAACTGCGGCATGTCCCTTGGCACTTGCGGACGGACAAGAAGATGGACAAGCCCGGGGACATCAAGGGCGCTTACATGGTTGCCAAGTTCAAGGACGGCGGGCACCAGATCCATTACATGCCCTACGCTGAGATCATCCAGCACCGGGACCGATCCTCCGGATACCAGAACGCCAAGAAGTGGAATCGGACGGATACGCCTTGGCTGACGGACGAACCGGAAATGTGCAAAAAGACGGTAGTGCGGGCCGGATGGAAGTGGCTGCCGATCTCCATCGAGATTGCCAAGGAAGTCGAGAAGGACGAGGTTGTCCGTCAGGATGTAACGGACCTGAACAACGACGGCGTGATCGACATTGGGATCGGGGATGTCTCCTACGAGGACGAGCCACAGGCGGAGCCTACCAAGCAGGACGAGCTGGAGTTTAACGAATGACAGTCGGCATGATCCAAGAAGACCAAGTCCTCCTCCAGAGCAGCGTGGGAGAGAGGATTTGGGCCCTCTACGAGGACCGGGCGGCATTCCAGCAGGCCGTGAAGGATTACTTCGCGCTTGGGATGCCACGGTGGCGGGTGGTCAGGGCGGTATACCAGAAGCGGCAGATATGGCTGGCAAAGATCGAGAAGAATGTGGGGTGACAAGGATGCGGGAAATTAGGTTTCGGGCATGGGACGCGAAGCATCGTTGCTACGATTACAACCCAATTATCTTGAACGGTAAGGCAGCAGTACTTGATTCATTCGATCAGTTGGAAGAAACGAACCAGGTGCTTCAGCAATACACAGGCTTGAAGGATCGGAACGGCAAGGAGATTTACGAAGGAGATATCGTCAAGCAGACATTCCATGTTGAAACAAGGGATTCAAACGGGGAATGGGTAGCATTTGACGGGCATCACATCGGCGCTGTTTCCATCACTCCGCGGGGAGTAGTTATGAAGAACCCTATGAAGTGGTCAGAGGAAACCGATGAAATTACGGCCTGCACGATGTACAAGGGGATAACCGGAAGGCGAGCTGAGGTCATTGGCAACATCTACGAAAACCATGAATTGATTAGAGCCTAAAGGAGGAAAGGGGGATGGCGAATCCGCAACCGGATCAGTTCACGAAGCTCTCGAACGAGCTCTACGAGGCGATCATGAAGACTGATTTCTCGAAGCGCCAACGGAACATCTTGGACTTAATCATGCGACTCAGCTATGGCTGCAGAAAGAAATTTGCCATCCTTCGTCCTTCTGACTTCGAGGTTGTAGGAGTCCTTCGGGGGCACATCAAGAAGGAGCTGGAGTACCTCCAGATGGCAAATGTCCTACATATCGAAGGCGAGGTTTACACCCTAAATAAGGACTACGACTCCTGGCGAGTGAGCATCACGAAGACCTTCAACGATGAAAAATACCAGAAAATCCTGAGTCGAAACCTCGCTCAAAATGTTACCGAAACAGTAACAAAAGTTACTGAAATGGTAACTGATCCTGAGGACGAGAGTTACCAAAACAGTAACACCCCAGTTACCAAAACAGTAACACCCATAGCCGATGAGCCTTACTCCCACGTGGCCTCCGAGGTTCCTAAAGAAAGTATTAAAGATATTCAAGAAGAAGAAGAGGAAGAAGCATTCCGCACGAGCCTGGACGCCTACCAGTACTCATTCAAGAAGTTCCACATGACCGGACACATCCAAGGTTATATCCGATCACTTTATAACCGGGGTGTATCTGAGAAGTTTGTCATCGAGGTCATTCTGGAAATGGGGGAGCGCGGGATCGGCCCGGACGTGAACTACATGCGGAAACTGGCCGAGGATTGGCTGGAGAAGGGTTGCCTGACTCGAGCCGAAGCCCGGAGACGACGGGAGGCCAAGGGAGTTCCAAGGGCCATCGGATCAACACCACAAAGAAACCGACAGGAGCAGCGCAACGAGGACGCTGCCCGGAAGATCAGGGAGGCAGAGGAACGTGAAAGAGAGCGAGATTCGCAAGCTGTTCATGCTTATCCAGAACGTGTACAGCAGCTTTACCTATGACGATTTTAAGGTCGAGTGCTGGCGCCGGCTGCTCGAACAAACCCCCTTTGAACTGGCGCGCAAAAACCTCGAGCGGTACTGCTTGAATCCGGAGAATGCCTTCCCGCCGCACCCCGGCGCACTGGCGGAGAAACCGATCCAGAGCGTGGATGGTCGCTACATTCCAAACGTCGAGGAGACCCGGGCCTACTTGGACCAGTTGGAGGAGCGATACCGGCTTACATCCGGTCAGCCCGGCTGTCCGGCCCACCTGAAGGAGAAACTGCCATGGAATATCCAGTGAACGACGAACGGATGCCGCCGCACTCCCTCGAGGCAGAGCAGGCCGTCCTGGGTTCCGTCCTCCTAGAGCCGGAAGCCATGGAGACCGCGGCCGAGCTGCTTCGGGAAACGGACTTCTTCCTGGAGAAGAACCGGTTCATCTACGGGGCCATGCTGGATAGCTTCGACGAAGGGGAACCGGTTGATCTGGTTACGGTGACCAGGCGGCTGATTGACTCCAACAAGCTGGACGCGATTGGCGGCCAAGGGTATCTCTTCTCCCTGCAGGATGGCCACCCTACGGCTGCCAACCTGCCGTACTACGCCAACATCGTGAAGCAGAAGCAGATCCACCGGCAGGCCATCAAGGAGATTCAGAGCCAGCTCCGGGACGCCTGGGAAGCCGAAGACCCCGGCAAACTGCTGAACCGGATGCAGGCCGGTGTGGAGAGCCTGAGCGAGCAGCACGTGCCGAAGAAGGACTTCCGGCAGGCCAAGGACATCGCGCTCGAATTCTTTGGGAACCTGGAGAAGGCCACCTACGCAAAGGAGCACGGGAAGATCACGGGCCTGGCTTCCGGATATGGGGACTTGGACCGGATGACGTCGGGGTTCCAGAAGTCGGACCTGATCATCGTCGCGGCCCGGCCGTCGGTAGGCAAGACCGCCTTCTCCCTGAATGTGGCCCTGAACATCGCGATGTTGCTGAAGGAGGCGGTGGCCGTGTTCTCCCTGGAGATGGGGGACACACAGCTGATGCAGCGTATGGTCGGCTGCTGGGCTAACATCGACCAGAACCGAATGCGGACCGGGGATCTTCAAGGTGATGACTGGGAGAAGGTCACGATGGCTATAGGGGCCATATCCGAGAGCCCGATCTACATCGACGATTCCGGGACCATCACGGTATCGGAGATCCGGTCCAAGTGCCGGAGGCTCCAGAAGGAGAAGGGGTTGGGGCTGATCCTGATCGACTACCTGCAGCTGATCCAAGGCCGCGGGAAGAAGAGCCGGCAGGAGGAAGTGGCCGACATATCCCGGTCCCTGAAGCAGCTGGCCCGGGAATTGGATGTCCCGATCATCGCGCTGTCCCAGCTCAGCCGCAGCGTCGAGCAGCGGCAGGATAAGCGCCCGATGATGTCGGACCTGCGGGACTCCGGCTCCATCGAGCAAGATGCCGACATCGTAGCGTTTCTGTACCGGGACGACTACTACGACAAGGAATCCGAGAAGAAGAACATCATCGAGATTATCATCGCCAAGCAGCGGAACGGGGCGGTTGGGACCGTGGAACTGGCGTTCCTGAAGCAGTTCGGGAAGTTTGTGCCTTTGGATCGCAGTCATCAGGAAGCCGCCGCAGCCCGGCCGTCTCCGCCGAAGGACATGGGGAAACGCCAATACGCATAGGGGAGGGGAACCCGATGAAAAAACGAGAGCCAGTAATACGATTCGCCCGCGTGAAGGCGAATGAAGGTTTCAAGAGCGGGGTCATGCAGTATGAACATGCTGTGATCTACGCCAGGCAGCTCGAGGATCTGGGGAACGTGAACGTGGAAGTGGTGCCGGCTTGACCCGATACGTCGGAATTGACCCGTCCACAAAGACGGGGCTTGTCGTTCTGGACGAGGATGGCGAGGTCTGGGAGGAAATCGAAATCGAGAAGCAAGGTGAGGACCCGAGGCGTATGTATAACCTGATCGCAGCCGTTATGGCACTGATAATGCCGGGGGACAAGGTAGCCATCGAGGGCTTCGGCTTCGCTTCCGAATCGGGGTTTCTGCTTGGAGGCATCGGCTGGGGCATCCGGATGGAGCTCTTCCGTAGGGGGATCGATTACATCGAGGTAGCGCCCGCCGCCCTAAAGAAGTTCACGGGGGCCGGCGGGACCGCGGCCAAGGAAGTCCTTGCCGTCGAGGTGTACAAGCGGTGGGGATTCCAGAGCAAGAGCAATAACGTGACGGACGCCTTCGTTCTGGCCCATATCGCAAGAGCCATGAATGAGCGGGTTCAGATAACCAAGTTCCAGGAGGAAGTCCTGACCGTGATCCGGACGCCGCCTGTGAAGAAGGCAAGGAAAAAATCGAAGCGGAAGGCTGGATAAAACATGGGCGAGATTAAGTTGAAAGTAAAAGTGGGACCGGTAACCGTGGACGAGAACAAGATCGTATTCAAGTTCTTGGCTCCGGCGGACATGGACCTGAATAAAGTGGTCGAGATTATGCGCAATAAAGGCAAAGAAATCGAGCTTCGCTACGGTGACAACCAGATTACCATGGAGGAATGCGGCGTTACTGTCCCGGAGCGCGGCCGGATAGTCGGAACCATTGGCCCGGGCGGCGTGGTTGAGACGGCCAAGATGGAGGAAGGCGGCCAGGTGGAGCTGGAGGACGTGACAGAAGCCCAGGAGCCGGCAGAGAAGGCCACCGCATATCCCAGCTGCCCGAAGTGCTCCTTCATCCTAGAGGAAGGAGCTACGGAGTGCCCGAACTGCCAAGAGCCCCGGGAATTCGAGGAGATGAACTTCGATGATACGGACGAGGAGGAAGCTGTCGAGCACGGAGACGGGGTGGAGAGCGACGAAGAGGATGCAGACGAGCATTCGGAGCCGGAGCGCGGGAGCGAGGCTGAGGACCCTGACCAAACGATTTTGGAGGGTATCGATAAAGAGGCGGTCGAGGAGTACATCCTGGAGAACAAGCCAGCCTTCGATGGCATCACCTACGACTTCCCAGCGCTGCTCGAACAGAAACGGCGGGATGGAAAGACGTGGCTGCAGATTTCCTCTGCCATCGGAGTAAAGTCTAGGGTGCTCTCTATCGCATGGCGTGAGTATAAGACCAAGGTCGCGCAGCAGATGATCGGCTAATAGCACGGACGCCCGGCGGGAAACTGCCGGGCTCTGGTATAGGGGTGTGGATATGAGGCAGCTTTTGAATGAGATCATCGTCGATAATTTCGCCGGGGGCGGCGGCGCTTCTACCGGCATAGAGTTGGCCATCGGCCGTAGCGTTGACATTGCCATCAACCATGATCCGGCAGCCATAGCAATGCATACTGCCAATCACCCGGACACGGAGCACCATTGCGACTCTGTCTGGACAGTAAACCCAAAGGTGGCGGTGCGGGGCAGACCTGTAGCCTTATGCTGGCTCTCTCCGGACTGCAAACACTTCAGCAAAGCAAAGGGCGGTAAGCCTAAGGACAAAAACATACGGGGTCTCGCATGGGTTGGGGTCAGATGGATCAAGATGGTCCGACCGCGCGTGGTGATGCTTGAAAACGTGGAGGAATTTAAGACCTGGGGACCGCTTTTGGATGATGGAACACCTGATCCAGATCGAAAGGGAGAGACATTTCAGGAATACATAGGAGCCTATAAACGGCGGGGATACAACGTGGAATATCAGGAACTTCGAGCTTGCGATTATGGGGCACCGACCATCCGAAAGAGGTTTTTCATGATCGCCAGGAGCGACGGTAGGCCAATCGTATGGCCGGAACCGACGCACGGGGATCCGGACAGCTTAGCGGTGAAGGCGGGACGGCAGAAGCCATGGAGAACTGCAGGAGAAATCATAGACTGGTCAATCCCGTGTAAATCGATTTTCAACCGGCAGAAGCCGCTGGCAGAGAAGACTATGCGCCGGATCGCACTCGGCACTTGGAAGTGGGTCATCGATACGGACAAGCCGTATATAGTTCCCGTGGAATTCAAGTGCGAGGATGACCATTCGGATCTGGTATCAGCCTTCTTGATCCAATACCACAGCTATGAAGGGGCGGAAGTCAGAGGGCAACCATTGGACAGGCCGCTCATGACGTTGGACACTTCGAATCGGTACGGGCTGGTTACGGCTCACTTGATCAAAATGATGGGGACAAATATTGGGCAGCCGGCAGATCACCCTTTACAGACAATCACGGCAGGCGGGATGCATTACGGTGTGGTTCAGTGCTTTCTGATCACCTACTACGGTTCGAGCATCGGTCAATCCTTGGATCAGCCTCTCGGTACCATCCCTACTCACGACCGATTCGGACTGGTAATGGTTCATGGGACACCTTACCAGATAGTGGACATTCGGATGCGTATGTTGGAGCCACACGAGTTGTTCGCTGCCCAGGGGTTTCCGAAGGAATACATCATTGATCGAGACGATAAAGGTAGGCCCTATCCGAAGAAAGAGCAGGTGGCACGGTGCGGAAACTCGGTTTCTCCGGTTATTCCGGCGGCGCTGGTAAAGGCGAACCTGCCAGAGCTGTGCGGCAAGCAACGGCCGTACAAGACACAGCACCAGTTGGAGATGGCGCTGATCTGATCAAACTCAATGAATAAACCTGCCCATGGGGGCAAGGAAGTGAACAACATGGAATTTGTACAACCGATCCGGAGCGTGGAAAAGCTAGAGGAAATGAAGGCGGTCCTGCGGCGGCGGTCGGAGCGTGACTGGTTCCTCCTGGTGATGGGGATCAACGTCGGGCTGCGGATCAGCGACCTGCTGGCTCTGACCGTCCGGGACATCCGGGGGAAGACACATATCGTCTGCAAGGAGAAGAAGACAAAGAAGACCCGGCGGTTCCCGGTCAACGCGGAGCTAAGGGAGATCATCAACGAGTATACCCGGGGCATGAAGGATACGGACCCGCTGTTCAAGTCCTACAAGACCAAGCAGAACATTAAGCGGGTGCAGGCATACCGGATCCTGAACATTGCAGCGGCAGAGGTCGGACTGTCGGAGATAGGGACGCATACGCTGCGGAAGACCTTCGGCTATCATTTCTACAAGCGGTATAAGGACGTGGCGCTGCTGCAGCAGATATTCAATCATTCGGCTCCGTCGATCACGATGCGCTATATCGGCATCAATCAGGATATCATCGACGAGGCGGTGGGAGGGTTTCACCTATGAGCAAGAGCCCGCTGATATGGTTCGGCGGAAAGGGTAAGGTTGCGAAGCAGATCATCAGGCATATGCCGGAGCACAAGATTTATATTGAGCCCTTCGGTGGAGCTGCGCACGTAATCTCTCAGAAACCGAGGGTATCGCATGAGGTGTACAACGATATTGACGGTCTCGTGGTTAATTTCTTACTCAAGGTAAGGGAATTGCCGGAATGGATGCAACAGGCTTGCGAATCGCTGCCATATAGCCGTGAACTTTACGAAAGATGGAAGCGTGAGGCGATGCCCATAGATGAGTTCCAACGGGCGGTCAGATTCTTCTACCTGAACCGTGGCGGCATATCAGCTGGGAATGCCAAGATCAACAGCACCGGATGGAGGCACAGTACATCCTCCAACAATAATCCAGCAACCGGTTATATAAGTGCCTGCAGCATCTTCACGGAGTTTGCAGAGCGTATGAAGGGCGTAATGATAGAGAACACGGACTTCAGGGAAATTATCGAGAAATACGACGCTCCGGATGCTCTTTTCTACGTTGACCCGCCTTATATCGGGCGGGAAAAATACTACGCCGGTGGATTTACCGAGAGGGATCACAGAGACTTAGCAGCCATGCTAAACAAAATCGAGGGCAAGGCTATCGTTAGCTATTATCAGGATCCGATGCTGGATGAATTGTACAGCGGGTGGAACAGGGAAACCTTCCAGAATCCCCGACAAGTCGTTAACGGAGGAGTATTCAACCAAGCAGAGGAACTGCTGTTAATGAATTACGATAACAGGCAAATGAGCCTATTTTGATGAACATTCGCTGAATATTAAGTTCAGTGGGGGAGGGACCACATGATTTTAAATGCCATGAGCCGATACGAGGCTTTCGTGAAAGAGATCAAGGCGCTGGAGCCCGGGGAGGAACGGATCATCATGGTCGAGAACCAGCCCGTCGCCATCAGGCTGGTGGAGGACATGGACATTCGGCGGATCCGGGAGAGGCAGGGGCCGGCATGCAGCGAGTAAAGCGGATTACGCGCGAGGAACGGATGGAGATATTCAGGCAGATCGAAAGCATCTTGAACTACTGCCGAAATGAATGCACGAAGCGCGCCGAGCTGGCCCGACAGTATGGTCATGTGCATAGCAAGATCGATGGTTACTGCACGTGGACATGTCCGAAGGGCGGGGAGCTGCAGAGTATCGGGAAGAGGCTCGATACTAAGCGCAAAGTAAAAACCCCGGACTGGTGGGATCCGGGGCAAGACATAATGGCTGACACACCCATTATAAGCGGGGAGGCGGGGTGATTGCGAGAGGCGGATCTGGATAAAGTGTGGGAGTGTCGGATCGTCGGCCACGGGAAATGGCGGGTCTACGAATCCGAGGACGGGCAGGCAGTAGCGATTTTGAAAGTAATCGATGGGGAGGAAATCAACCGTGACCAAAGAGGAATTGCAGGGGATGATTGTAGAGGCAAAGGCCGAACGGGATGAGGCGAAGGCGGCATTTTACTTGGCCCAGCTGAAGAACCTGGAGGATGGCGAAGAGAAAGCGGCCGAGGTGCTGGCCGGCTTCCAGCTGCCGCAGGACTATGATGCCATTACCGGGCTACCGGGAATGAATGCGGAGGTCCAGAGCTTGATCAACCAGGTCTCCGAACAGCTTACAGCAGTCCACGCCGAGCACCTGCAGCAAGTACATACCGACCATAAAGCGGCCATGGAGCAGCTGAATGAGACGGTCAGTGATCTGACCGAAAGGCTGCGGACCTCCGACCAGGCGCTGGCCGAAGCGCTGCAGAAGGCGGAGGAGAACTTCAAGCTGGCCGAGGAGAACCGGCGCTTGTACAGCGAAGAGTCCTATGCCCGAAAGGATGCCGAGCAGAAGCGTGACGCGGCCGTCAGAGCGACGGAAGAGGTGGAGGCGGTAGCCGAGAAGACCCTTGCCGAGAACCGGAGCCTGAAGGCCCAGATTGACGAGTTGGAGGGTATGGTGCGAACCCTGAAGAATGGACATGCTCCCACCGGCGGCCTGCAGCTGAAGTCCACGCTGCGGCCTGAGACGGAGGAAGAACGGAAGGCCCGCTTGGAGAAAGCCCGCCTCGAGCAGATCAACCGGAACCTGGTCGAGAAGTTTGGCCTCCAGCCGCTAAAAATGCCCGGTGAAGCGCCGGCAGTAGCTCAGGAGGAGGAAGTGACGGAGGAACGCCTGGATGACGCGTTTCGAGGCCTGGCAGAGGATCAGGATGTGGCACGAGACGTCACCGGAGGAGAAGGAGTACAAGAGGTTGCTGCGGCTCTGGAGGACGCAGGAGATGCGCCGGCAGGGATTACTCTCGAAGCCATCGTCCGCGAGATCGCCGGAATGAAGGTTCGTATCACCAAGCTGGAGGATCGAGTGGAAGCAGTGTATTAATAACGGACGGCCCTCTGCAAAGCGCAGGGGGCTCTCCTACAGGGGGAATGGATATGGCAAACCCAGTCAAGAAGTACACGCTCAGCGAGGAAGAGCTGAAGAAATACCAGGATCTGAAACCGCCGAAGATCGTGAAGGACATCAAGACCACCGCCTATCAGCGGAACCGGGGCCGATCCGGGAGGTGGCAGTAATGCGAGGGCTGCGGAATGGCGTGCTCATGGTGTTGCCGCTGTGGGGGATTATCATGCTGATCTGGAGGTGTTTGTGATGGCAGTAGGACATTGGAATGATTCGGTGCTGGACCTGATCCCGGGATACAAGGAAGCTCAGAAGCGGCTCGAGAAGGTACGGGAGCAGGCAGAAGACAAGGCATGGAAGGAAACGCTGGGTATGTGCATCCAGAACGTCGAGTACGCCTTGGAATGGATGCAGCATGGTGGGAATCCTAACCGTCGCAGGGGCGTGGAGAAGCGCTACGTGCGCTCCTGGGACCCGGCATGGATCGATGCCTATCACTCGCCCAACGGATGGTCTGTTGAGCGTGAGAGCCGGGATCTGACAGCCGAGGAATGGGAAAAGATCAAATGGGCCATGGAGGACCTGACGGACCGGGAGAAGCAGATGTTCATGATGTACCATGTGGACGGCATGAGCCTATCGGAGATCTCCCAGGAGCTGCATGTGGGAAGGAGCACCGTACAGACCACCTTGGACCGGGCGAAGGAAAAAATTGAATATGCGAAAGCTACCAGCCTGTTCCTTCTGTGAACAGGCTTTTTTTCATATCCGGAATTGAAAATATGATTTTTCGTCATACAAAGTGCTATAGGGTGAGAAGAGTGTTAAGAAATACCTTTACAGCCTAAACCCAAGTGGGGCAAGACTTTAAGGTGGATCACTTAACACGTAACCCTTACAAAACTTAACGAATACCCTAACATTTCTTTACGGTAAAAAGGGGCGTGAACCGATGGGTAGACAGAGCAAAATCGAAAAGCACAGTCTGCAGAAGCTCGTGGCCGATGCGCTCGCCCAAGGGAAGTCAGCCCGGCAAATTGCAGAACTATGCTCCAAGAAGGCAAGGGAATCCATCTCCCATGTGGCGGTCAATGAGTACATCAAGACCATCGACCAAGGCGTCAGGAAGGCGGAGGTGCTGAAGAGCAGCGAACGGGTCTCCCGGATCGTGAACTTTGACATCGACATCCTGGAAGTCCAGGCGAATACAACGATGGCCTTGTTGAACCGGTTCCAGCATGTAGCGGCCAAGCCTATCGATGAGAAGACGGACGATGAGCTGCGCAAGGACGTGCAGACCATTACGGCGCTGAATCGGGAGCTCCGGGAGAACAGCAAGTTCATGGCCGACATGCGGGAGAAGGCGTTCCAGTTCGAGCTCTGGAAGGAGTTCACGGACCTGTTCATTGAGATTTTCCGGAAGGCAGCTCCTGATGCCTGCGATTATGCGCTGGCTCAGGTGTCCGCCAATCCCCGCATGCAGCGGATCATTGAATTACAGCTAAGGGGGGAAGGATGATGTGGCGAATGCTCAGCACCTTGCACAGCTTTATGACCACCTAAAGCAGAAGGTCCGCATCGTCGATAACTCCGAGGCTGCGGAACTGGAGAATTCACTGAGCACCTACACGCGCCGGGTATGGCCCATTATTGATCCGGCTGATTACATGCACAACTGGCACATAGACTGCATCTCCGAGTATCTGGAGGCCGTCACGGCAGGCCAGATCAAGCGCCTACTGATCAACATTCCACCCCGCTATATGAAGTCAATCCTTGGTAGCGTGACGTGGCCGACGTGGATGTGGACTAAGCGGCCAGAGGCCAAATGGATTTTCGCATCCTATGCGCAGTCGCTATCAACCAAGCACTCGGTTGATCGGCGGCTTATTTTGCAATCGGATTGGTACCGAAGGAACTGGGGGGACCGTTTCTATCTGCTGGGTGACCAGAACGTGAAGACGGAGTACCAGAACAACAAGAACGGCGTCATGGTGGCCACGTCGGTCGGCGGTACGATGACGGGCAAGGGCGCGGACTACATCATCGTGGATGACCCGCACAACCCGGAGGAGATCGATTCCGATACGATTCGGGCCTCCACCATCGAATGGTTCCGCCGGACGCTGCCGACGCGCCTGAACAACAAAAAGACAGGCGCAATTGTGGTGATTATGCAGCGGCTCCATGAGAACGACCTGAGCGGCCATATCATCGAGCAGGGTGGATACGAGCACCTGAAGCTGCCGGGCGAGAACCATAAGCAGATCATCATCCACTACCCTATGAGCGGGCGGGATAAGATCAGGGAGGCCGGGGAGCTGCTTTGGCCAGAACGAGAGGGGCCGGAGGAGATCGCGGCCGTTAAGCGGGCGCTTGGTTCTTACAACTACGGTGCCCAGTACGATCAGGACCCGACACCTTCCGAAGGCGGTATGTTCAAGCGGACATGGTGGAAATTCTGGGCACCGGAAGGCATGGAGCTCCCCCCGGTGGAGATCCGGATCGGCAGCCAGGTTATGTACAAGACGGCCGAGCCGCTGCCGAAGCGATTTGACCAGCAGCTACAGAGCTGGGATTGTACGTTCAAGGACAGTGACGGATCCGACTTCGTGGCCGGCCAGGTGTGGGGCCGGAAGGCGGCGGACAAGTACCTGCTGGATCAGGTGAAGGACCGCATGGACATCATCCGGACCATGGATGAGATTGTTCGCCTCCGCACCAAGTATCCGAAGGCGCGGCTGGTACTTGTAGAGGACAAGGCCAACGGGCCGGCCGTGATCCAAATGCTGCGCCGGAAGGTTAGCGGGATGGTGGCGGTCAACCCGGAAGGCGGTAAGGTGGCGCGGGCGTCTGCTGTGGCCCCGGAGATCGAGGCCGGAAACGTCTATTTGCCGCATCCGATGATCGCACCGTGGGTGACGGATTACATGAACGTGTTCTCCGGCTTCCCGAACATCCTGCATGATGACGAGGTTGATTCGACCACACAAGCATTGAACCGGCTGATGTACAACAACGGAGAGCAGCCAGATGATGATGATCAGTACGAGCCGGACTACGGAACTCCAATTGGAAGGACGGGCTACTAGTTTTCTGCTATAATATGGGAAAAGGAGATGATCGCTATTGCGTAGCCCTATTGACCAAGAACATTTGGACAAAATTCTTGCAGACGATTCGGAGAATGTTGTTTATGCAGCAAAGCATGAAGGACCGGATTGGACAGATTTCCATAGTTTTTTTTATACGCAGCACAGTGAGCCAACCCTGAACGAATCTAGGTTGCACGATCTTCTGACACAGGGTTATAAGATCTTTATCGTACCTAGTGAAAAGCGATTGTACGACGCTATCTCCGGGACCATTCATATTTTCGACAGGAATGGTAGAGGAGAGATAACGCAAAAGTGGGTTAGAGAAGACAATAAGTTGTGGGATAGAAAGTGAATTCAAGAGGATCGCCACTCGGCGGTCTTTTTATTTTGGGGACGTGGTGCTGGTGAGCTTCTTTCTTCGAGACGGTGATCGTTGAGGGTATGTTCTTGCTGCTGTTACTGCTGTGGCTCAAAATAGCGAAATGGGCGATAAGGAGTGATGAGGATGGAGGAGAAGGGGATTGAATACTTCATTACGCAAGGCGTCTTCTGTGTACTCTTCGTTCTTCTGGGAATCTGGGCCAAGGGATTCATCAATCGGATCATGGAGGAAAATAAGAGCCGCGAGGCCGCCCTAAGGCTGACCATCGACAAGTTTGGTGACATCATCAAGGTTGACATCCAAGAGTTGAAAGGGGAGGTGAAGCTGCTTGGCCAGGAGAGAAAGTGAGCGCGAACGCCGGAAGGTTCGCAAGTACATGGACCGGATCGAGGCGGCGGAGAAGTGGCGCGACAGCAATTACCGCGACAAGTGGACCCGGTGGTACAAGATGTGGCGCAACATCGCCCCGCAGCTGGTGGATAAGGAAGGGAAGCCGGTCACAGACCGTTCGAACCTGTCTATCCCGTATCCCTTCGTTATGCTGGAGACGATCCTGCCGCGCCTGGTGGAGACGCTGTTCGCTGGAAGGCCGTATGTGGCCGTGAAGGGCGTGCCAACCCATCAGCAGGTGCAGGAGTTGTTCGGACCAATGGGCGCTCCGCTTCCGAATGCTGAACGGCCATGGGTGGCCGCTGCTGAACGGATGCAGACGCTGCTGGACTACCAGATGAACGTCCCGATGGATATGCAGGACCTATTCCATACCGGGATGAAGATCATGGGCCTCTACGGCACAACAGTCTCCTATACAGGCTGGTGCTTCAAGGAACGGACCGTGATTCGAAAGGAGCTCGTGCAGCAGACAGACGACGAGGACCAGCCCTTGTTCGACGATGACAACGTGACCCCGATCATGGATTGGGAAGCTACAGAGGTAAGCGTGAAAGAATATGATGATCCCGAGGTCAAGTTCTTGGACCTGGGGCTTTTTTTCGTGGACCCGAACGCCGAAGACATCGACGATGCCAGATATGCCGGCCATGTGGACTACATGTCCAAAGAGCAGTTGAACGAGCTAGCGGCAAATGATGACGATATGCGCCTGGATTGGAAGCAGATCCCGAAGACTCCCGCGCATAACGAGGCCCGCAATAACCGGATGAGCGCAATTGGAATCCCGAACCTGAATGAGACGCTGGACACAAGCGGGGACATGGACCTGTACGAGGTCCATAAGTACTTCGAGGATGACCGTCATGTGATCATCATCAACCGCCAGTATCTGGCGAAGGACGCACCGAACCCCTTCTACCACAAGAAGAAGCCTTACGACAAGGACGTGTACAGTGAGGACCCGAAGAACTTCTACGGCATTGGGCTCATGGAGATGTTGGAGGATCTGCACGCCGAGCTGAACACGGAGCGTAACCAGCGGATCGATTACCGTTCCTTCTCCATGCGGCGGCCGTTTGCCATCAATCGGAACGCCCAGATTGACCGCAAGCAGCTGAAGTGGGGGCAAGGAAACTTCATCGAGATGGATGATGTTGATCATGATTTGAAGGTCCTGAACTCCCCTGACGCCGCACTGGCCGGCAGCTTCAATCAGGAGACGATCATCAAGGAGGACATGAAGCAGGCCACAGGCGCCCACGACGTCGTCATGGGAACCAGCACCGGCGGAGAGACGGCCACCACAACGATGAGCAAGGACAACAACGCTTCGATGCGGTTCAAGCTCATCATCAGCTCCGTGGAGAAGCGCCTGCTTGTCCGAATCGCCCGGAAGATGATGCAGCTGAACCAGCAGTTCATCGAGGACATCCGCCTGTTGCCGCTCTTCGATAAGGACGAGACGGAGTGGCCGCAGATCGCGCCGGAGGATATCCAAGGTGAGTTCCATCTTATCGCGGCTGGCAGCTCTGTGGAGCCGATGGCTAACAAGGAAGCATTCAAGCAGCGGATGGTGGAGCTCTACGGCGTAGTGGGGGCGGACCCGTTCATGCAGCAGTTTCCGATCAAGCGCCGGAACCTCCTGAAGAAGCTGCTGGAGAGCTTCGACATCCAGGACACCGACGATATCTTGCCGACGGATGACGAACTGAACGGTGTCATGGAGCAGCAGATGATGCAGAACCTGCTGGCCCGAATGCCTCCTGAAGCACAGCAGCTCCTTCAGCTCTACATGCAAGGCGGTCAGCCGCCGATGATGCCGCCCGAGGCTCCTCCTCCTAGCTTACCGGGCGGCGGAGGCGCGAACACGGCCATGCAACAAGAAGCCGGCATGCAAATGGCAGGTGCAGGCGGATGAGCAGCACCAAACAGCAACAGGCCGCCGCGATGGACAACCTGAAGCGGTCCGAGGCCTGGCCGATCCTAGAAAAGTACCTGCGGGACCGGATCGCGGATCGCAAGGGAAAGCTGATGTCGTGCGAGACCATGAAGGAAGTAAGAGAACACCGCGGGGCTGCAAAGGCGCTTGAAGCGGTGCTTATTTTTATCGATAAAACCATAGACGAAGGGATGAATGAAAATGCCTAATTTCTTGAATCAGTATCATAATGGACCCGTTTCCTGCGAAGCTGCTTTCGCCAAAGTCCCATACGAAGACAATTCTATATATTTCGAAGATGCATCTATATTCGTGCAAGCAGTGGACATGAAGAAGATCCAAAAGGCGGTAGCGGACCAGTTATTCAAGGTTGGTGAATACGCCAACTCTGAAATCTACTCGTCGGAAGACTTCCTGAAGGAAGTTGAAAGACTGCGGGAAATTGCCCGAGTTTATTTGACCATTGAGCGATTGGCTAATAAGTAACCACTTAGGTGGTCTGGCCCCCTCGAGGGCCTTTTCATATACCACAAATTGAAGGAGGCAACACCCATGGGAAGCATATTCGGAGACGTTTCGACAACCTTTGGCGAATCCCCGGAAGGACAAGAAGAGCTGGAGGCCGGAGCACCCGAAGGCGAAGAGATCGACGACCAGGACACTGATCTGGATGGCGATGAAGGCGCGGAAGGCGAATACGACGATTCCGCTGATGAAGATGATGATTCCGACGATGATGGCGATGGAGAGCCCCCGGCTGACGGACAAGGCGAAGAAGATCCCGTCGCGGCCCTCGGATTCAAATCAGCCGCAGACCTTGCGAAATCGTACAAGGAGCTGCGCAAGACGTTCACTCAATCCCGACAGCAACAACCCGCCGGACAGCCCGGACAACCATCCGCAGGTCAACAGCAGCAACCGGCTGACGGACAAGGAGCTCAGGACCTGAATCAGGTCTTTTGGAACAACTTCAGGGAGAACCCGATGGGGACCCTGCAATATCTGATCCAGCAATCCGCAACACAGTTGGTACAGCAGTCAGTGTCCCCGCTCATGGAGGACCGCCAGACCGAACAGCTATCCCGCAACATCGAATCGGTGGCGAAGGATTACCGCCAAATCGGAACGCCGGAAGGCATGCAGCAGCTCATGGAGAAGGTGCAGGAGATTGCGGAGCAGGACTTCGGCAATCCGGGTCTCGCCAACAATCCCTCGCCGCGTCTGCTTCGTCTGGCCGCCCAGGAGTTATTCGGAGACAGCAAGGCCAAGGTATTCCAGAAAGCCAAGCAGAAAGGCCGTCAGGAGGCCGAGGAGGCCCGGCGTAGGAAGCAAGGGCTTGGTGCTCCTGCAGGATCGCGGAAGCCCGCAGCGCCGCAAGCAAAGAGCGTAGCCGACGAGATTGGCGACTCCATTGTGAAAGCAGGCCGCGGCGGCGGTATCTTCGGCTCATAATTTATCTGAAAAGGAAGTGTTCATAAATGGGTAACCAAGTGACAGGTACTCGCGATACGGCGAATATCGAGCAGAAAAAAATTATTGTCGATATGTCGGAGAGGATTTCCCTCCTCGAACCGAACGAAACGATGTTCTTCGCATTCCTGAAATTTGCTCAAAAGGACAAGCAGAAGGCCAACAGCTATAAGATCGAATGGTTGGAAGATGATCTTCTGGCCCGCTGGGATGCCATCAATAACGCAGCTGGATACGCCAACAACATCACATCCATCGTGGTAGATAACGGCGACTACTTCAGCCCCTTGGATATCGTGAAGGTGCCGCGCACCGGCGAGGTCATGTTGGTAACTGGCGTAAATACGAATACGCTGACCGTAACGCGTGGGTTTGGCGTAACTGCCGCTGCTGCTCTGGTGGACAACGATCCGCTTGTCATCATCGGTAACGTCAATGAGGAGGGATCCGGAACCCGGATCATTAAGAGCACCAAGGAAGTGCCGAAATATAACTACACACAGATCTGGAAGACGCCGTTCGGCGTGACCAACACCCAGAAGGCTACGAAGATGTACGGCGGTTCTGATCTGTCCTACCAGCAAATGAAGGCCGGCAAGATGCATAAGATCGACATCGAGCGGTCCCTGCTGCTGGGCGAACGTAAGGAAGATACCACCGGCGGGGCACCGAAGCGTTCCACCGGCGGGTTGCTGTCCTTCCTGACGAAGAACAACTACGATGCAGGCGGGGCTACAACCCGTTCGGAGTTTGACAACAACATCTCCGAGGCCGTCTTCAAGTACGGTTCCAAGGACAAGTTGCTGCTCAGTTCTTCTCGTCTGCTTTCTGTCATCAATGAGTGGGCCATGGGTAAGCTGCAAATTAACCAGGACGCCCGTAAATTCGGCCTGAAGATCTTCGAATACGAGACTCCGCACGGGACCTTCCACATCATGAACTGCTCGACGGTTCTGGAAGGTGCGGTATACGGCGGTTACGGCATCGTTGTAGATCCGGCCAACGTCAGGTACCGTCCGCTTCGTGACACTGAGCTGGAGACCAATATTCAAGCCAACGACGCAGACAAGCGTATGGATCAGTACATCACCGAGGCCGCCCTGGAAGTCCGCCAGCCGGACACCCACGCTGTCATCACTGGCGTGACGTCCTAATTACAATAACCAAGGAGGATGAACATAATGGCAAAGTTTAATTCGAAATGCCCGAACCAGATCCTGACCATGAAGCCGGCGCGGCAGCAGGTGTTGGATGGTATCGTGATCCCGGTTCCCGGGGAGCGGATCTGCTTCTATAACGGCGAATACGAGACCAATGACAAGAAGGAAATCGAGTACATCCGAAAACACCGGCTCTTCGGAAATTCCATCGTAGAGCTGAATGGTTCGGATACCAAAGTGACTGATCCGGCACCTGCAGCAGCAGAATAAACAACCAACGTGGCAGGGCTCAACTCGAGTCCTGCCTTTTTCCATATTTTCAGGGAGGGAGCGGAAGAGAGATGGCGATGGATCCGCAGCCTGTTGAATTAGCTGGGAGTAATGTTAAACTGCTTGATGCTGCAACAGAATCCGGCACGGGAATGCCGAAGCTCGTGAGCGGTAATAAGGAATACGTCTTCGAGGTGAGTGGCACCGCTACTTCATTCACGCTTCGGATCGAAGCTGTCGGACCATCAGGGACGGCTTTTACCAAGAAAATATGGGATGAAGTGAACGAGACATTTATCGGAACGGACATTACAGCAAAAGGTCTCTACAGCGTATCAGTTCCAAAAATGATGGGCATCAGAGCTAATCTCATTGCGGTCACGGGCGGGAACATCACCGTTGACGGGGGGCTTGGTCAATAATGCCTGATTTCGGAAAAGCGGCTTATGGCATGATGTACCCGGGATACGAAAAAATGGACTACACAATCGAATCCGGATATTACGTGAGTACAACAGGTGCATTCACAAATAGTCCGGTGGGGTGGCAGTCCATTAAGGTCAAATGCAATCCGGGTGACAAGTTACGTGTAACCGTGAAGGTGGCCGGGGATTCGACAGCAATGGCGGTTTTCTTCAATGCAAACGGTGGGTATTTGAGTTATTTAAACCGTGGGGCAAATGGGTCAACAATCCAATACACAGACTACGAATTCACCGTACCGAATGGCGCGTATTCTGTAGCGATTAGCGGCAATGCCTTTTCACCGATTAGGCTGGAGCGTTTCGAAAGTCTATCCAGCAAAATCGACAACGTTAAGAATCTCACCCGATTCTTTGAAACGGTCAGTGCAACAACGGTAACAGGATTTTACATGAAGGGAACAGGCGCATTGACCACCAATGTACCAGGGTGGCATAGCATAAAGGTACCTTGTAGTCCCGGCGAACGTTACCGTGTTACCGTTAAAGTAGCGGGCGATAGCACGGCTATGGCGCTGTTCTATACAAGCGCTGACGCATATTTGAGCTTTCTAAATAGCGGCTCGAACAGCCAAGAAACGAATTACGTGGATTATGAGTTCACCGTCCCAAGTGGAGCGTATTCGATAGCGATTAGTGGTGTATCCAATACTGCTATAAAGTTGCAAAAGTCTGTTGATCTGCCAAGCAAAGTTAAATCTATGGCCGAAGGGCAAGTAGGCAATTACTGGTCCGGGAAGAAGATTGTCTGGTTTGGCACATCAATACCGGAATCAGGATATCCGCAAATCGTTGGAACAGCACTAGGGGCAAATATGTACAATGTAGCCGTCGGGTCAAGCCCAGCGCGTGCAGGTTGCCATGGCAATATTACTTCTGGCGATCCTCTTGGTTGGACTGGCGCTGTGTGGCAAAACGTGGCTTACTCGTTATCGCAGACGCTTGCGGAGAAGGAAGAACTCATCACCAATTGGGACACGTGGAAAACCAAGCTAACCGGCAGCCCCCCCACTACCTTGTCCGAAACGGAAATGACGAAGATTCGCAATTGTAGCTACGAAAATAAACTCGTTGCGAACCATTTAGGCGAGGGCAAACGGGCCGACTTGTATGTGTTTGATCACGGACATAACGACAATTGGTTTTGGAACGCAACCAAGGACGAATTGAAGGTCAGCCCAACTGATCAGAAAGATCGCACCTACTTCATCGGAGCTATGAACTTTCTGATCGACCTGATTTTAAAGGACAATCCTCGGGCCCGCATCCTGTTCGTAGGACACTATGAGAATCAGTACCCCGGGAAGACGCAGATCAGCGAGGCCCAACAAATCCTTGCGGACCAGTGGAACTTCCCCTTCCTGAAGTTGTGGGAGAAGCTGGGATGGTCACAGAAGACGGTTCAGACTACGGGTTATTGGGACGCTTCGGGAAACTGGATTGAGAGCGGAGGTCCGACACAGACGCTGACCATGACTCAAATCTGGATGAAAGACAATCTCCACCCGTACAGCACAAAGGCTAAGCAGCTCATTGCGGACACCATTGTTGGGTTTATGAGCTCTTTAAGGTAATGGATATCGCATCAAGCCCCGGAGCCGATCCGGGGCTATTTGCATTGAAAGGGGGGATTCGTTGTGGCCGGATTAACCATACGAGAGATTTTTGCGGAAGCTGATGAACGAGTGCCGAATGGTCTCAGCGTGGCCTCGAAGCTGAGGAAGCTCAATTCTAGGGAACGAGAGCTTTATCGCACGGTATTCAAGAACAAGGCTGCAACGACTATGGATATTATGGCCGGGCAGTTTCTTTATCCGCTGACCTTCAGCAAATCAAAGATCATCAGTGTGGTAGTGGCCGGGCGTCGTTACAACTACGAGGACATTAACGACGACACCGTGGCGCCGCCGTATTTGTACACAATGGGGAATGCACTGGGCTTATATCCGACGCCGGAGAACGACGTGGCCGGCGGGATCTTGATGTTCCATTATGAGGAGCCGAAGATCTACACGGAGGCGGACTTGGATTCATCTCCTGGCTTCGACGCAGATTTTCATATGCTTCATGTTTTTGGGTTGGCAAAGGACCTATCTGAAATCGCCAAGAAAACGGACTGGGCGAACGGATACATCGGCCAGTACAACGCACTGCTACTTGATTACCGGAGGGCGAATCCAGAGCCGGAGCTGCCCCCGATGAGGGTGGAATGATGGTATGAATAAGTCAGAGCAAATTGCAGAACAAATTTTGAACGCCCTGATTAATGTCCGGACCTGGGGATTCATTATCTTCAACGTCATCGCGTATAACGCTTATGGTAATGGAATCAAAGATGATACCACCGCGATCCAGTCGGCTATCGATGCTGCAAGCGAAAATGGTGGGGGCATTGTTTGGTTTCCAGGAGGGCGGACGTATAAACTCACTCGGGCCTTAAGTGTGCCTTCAAACGTAACGCTCTATGGCGATTCTTCGGCCATTCTTAAGTGGGCAAACGGCGTAGCTGCACCATCGAAGGGGGCTATCCAGCTCATCGGCACCAATTCCCGAGTCATCGGTCTAACTTTAGATTTGAACGGCAAGACCACACTGAACGGGATTGCGGTGCTGAATAAAGGATTCGTTATCGATAAAGTCACCATCCGCAACGGGTATGATTACGGGATATGGGTGTTTGAAGATATCGTAGCACCCGCCACCGTTCCGGCTGGTAATGACGTGGCCGGAGAGGGCTTTATTACGAACTGCGACGTGTCGGCACGGGACTGTTATGAGATCTACTCCGGCCGGAAAGTAGTAATTTCGAACTGTATCGCCCGCGGAGATGCATCGCGGACTAGTAGCCCTTCTCAAACGGGTTTCCTTGTTTGGGGGCGCGGCCGAAACGTAGCTCTGCAGGGCTGTATTGCACTGGGTTCCTACCTATCCGGTGCCTTTCAATTCGTTGGCAAAGAGCAGTCCGAGGCAACTCCGCGCATGATTAATGGAAACATCACCATGACCAACTGCCAAGCGATCATTAACGGACCTGGGAGCGGAATGCTGGTTGTAGATTGCAGTTATGTGAACGCCAATTCACTGTATATCGAACAAACCGGGACAGGTCATGGTATAAAATTATCGCAGTCGGACCCTATAGCCGGATCAACCAAATCCATTACCATTCAAGGTACCGTCAACACGAACTCCGGCACGCCAGTATATGTCGAGAGCGTCGCGGATGTAGAGTTGAGCCTTACGATGCAAACCGTTTCAGCTGCTCAACTGGCCTATATTGGAGGAGCCGGAAAACGAGTGAAATTTCGGGGGGGCACTTTTAACCTATCCTCAACTCTAGGGGCGGATAATTTCTTTGCCTTTACTAATAACGCATTTGGATCAATCACTTTTGATGGGGTAACCTTCAAAGGATCCGCAACCGGGTACAATCTGCGAAATGCTCCGTTCTTCGGCGAGTACGTAAAGATTGTTAATTGCATCTTTGATGGAGTACGGGTCAACGTCATGAAGCCCGGATCGTATGTGCAGGTCGCAAACTGCCACTTCATGGACCTGGACAATGTGATCCCTGCAGGCGGCAACTTCTGGATCAACTGCTACGAGGCAGACAAATACTCCATCATCGGGAACGTGGCGCAGATTACGCCAACCATTGCCAACTTTGTTCTGTTCGACAGCGGAACTAATAGAGTGGTTGCCAACAACCTCTTTATATAATTGGGGGTGAGTGACATTGAAGGCATATTGGAAGCAAAATCGGCAGCGTCCCCCGGTACTCTTAGGGCAATTTCGAGGTGAAAATCGATTCGATCCCCTATCTATCATGGACTCCTTTGCCAGCTCCACGAAGAACCTGACCTCTTCCCGATTCCCGGCCGTCTGTACGCGGCCGGGTTATTCCGTTCTTGGGACGTATGGGACCCGCGTTCTGGGGATGGGGGTTTGGAAGGATCAGCAGATGCACGTGGTCTTCAACGACGGTACATGGCGACGTCTGAATGGCGACGGGACGTGGACCACGCTGGTCAGCGGGCTATCCACGACGGCGGAATGGTCGTTCACGAACTTCCAGGGCAACCTGGCCGATATCAATCTGATCGGATCCAATGGTGTGGACCGCATCAAACGGTACGACGGGGCATCTGTAGTTGATCTCGCTGATTCCCCAGTCGGCGGTAACTACATCACGTCCTATCAGAACCGGCTCTGGTGCATCGTGGGGACGGAGCTGCGGGCCTCCACGCTGGACAACCCGACCGAATGGAGCGTCTTCGCCACGCCGACAACGAATCAAACCAAGGGATACGGCAAGGATCTGGAATCGCCAACAGGCGAGAAGGCGAACGCCCTGATCGGGGGCCTATCCAAGCTTACGATCGGATTCCCGTCTTCCATCGTGGAGTTGTTCGGGAATCTCCCCTCGGACTTCATGACGAAGCCGGCCTCCTATGACGTGGGCGTGATGAACAACAAAGCGGCACTGACCATCGAAGGCATCATGCATTTCTACAATCGCAAGGGTCTCTACCAGTACGCCGGCGGGACAGATCCGGCTAGCGATTTTTCGGAGGTCATTCAATACCATTCGGACGTCGCCAACACCGCAGCAAGGGCGCTCTCCTGCGTCGGATCGGACGGGAAGATGTTCTATGCTTCCATCCCTTCAGCTGGTGCTGCAGCGCCGGATACGATCCTGGCATATGATCTTCGTCGAGAAGTATCTGCTTGGTACGTGTGGAAGGACATTAAGGCGGCCTGCTTCGTAAGGATGGGGAACAGCTTCTACATCGGCGACGCACAGGGACGGGTGCTAAAGATGGGGGGAATCACGGACAACGGAATCCCGATCTCTTGGCACTGGATCTCGAAGGCGTTCTCCGCTTCGTCGCTGTCTCAGGTGCTGCTCTGGCTGTCGCTGTGGGTGACGGTGGACCTTCCGGTCGGCAGCACGATGAACGTCTTCCTGAGCAAGTCTGTGAGCGGAGACGCGGATTGGGAACCGGCCGGCAGCGTAACGGGGACCGGGTTGATGAACCAACCCATTTATATTCCGCCGGACAAGGCAGCCAATGCGAAGTACATCCGGCTAAAGCTGGAAGGAACCGGTCCAATGGCGATTCACGAGATTGCCCGGGAAGAAGAGGAAATGCCAATCTATTGACGGAGGTGGATGGATCGTGGGATTGTGGCAGTCACCGAAAATACCGCCCTTACGCGGGAATGAAACCCTGGAGGAGCTGCGCGAGGCGTATAACCGTATGGCAAATACCAATGCCATGGTATACAAGGATCTAGACTATCTGCTCAATGGGTTTCTTGATACGTTGAACATCCGGGAGCTGACGGCTGACAAGATCATCACGGGGACGCTGCTAGCTAACCTGGTAACGATCAAGTCGGCTCTGGCAGCAGGCGCAGAGCTTACCTTGGATGGGCATGGTATAAAGCTCACCTACCCCTCTGGAATGACGATTACGCTACGGGAGACGGGATTCATCGCTGCGTATCCTTCTGGCGTCACGGTGAAGATCAACGAGGGCGGTTTCGCCATCATGAAGGGCGGTCAAGTGGTCTTCACGGTGGACAATGAAGGGAACGGGGACTATAAGGGCGATGTATCGGTAGGAGCGAGTATTAATGTCGACAATGATGTTTATATTGGGGATACCTTATACATCAACCCGATTAGTTTTGGTGCCGGAATAAGATGGGTAGCAGCTGGTGGAAATATTGATATTTACATTGATCCTGCTGGCAAGGCATTGAACCTAACTGCTCCTAATGGCGTTAAACTTAACGGGGTTAACGTCGTATCTTCTATAAGTTCCTTGGAGGCAAGGGTTGCGGCACTCGAGGCTAGGCCTATCTACGTACCACCACCGGCTACTTAACAAAATCATCCATTCCATAGTAAAATGGTGGAAACCACTTACAAGGGCGGATGATCAAATGAAGAAGTATGTGATCGGTTTCCTGGCGGGATGTGCCTTTATGACCATGGCTACAGCGTTCGCTGATGATGTGCAGTCTATTATCGGAAAAACGGTAGAAATGACATACCCGGTAAGCGTGAATGGGGAATCACTAAACGTACCGGCAGCTGTAATTGGAGATAGCGCGTATCTCCCAGTCAGGGCGGTAAGCGAAGCCATCGGCCTTAACGTTGGATTCGATGAAAAGACGGGGATTGCATTAACCGAAAAGGAGGCAAAACCAGTGGATGTTACACCCACTCCAAGTGCTACCGCAACACCTAAAATAACACCTGTTCCAACTCAAACCCCTACACCAACGGCGAGCGGGTCTCAAACTACTTATAAAGGGCACCGGGCTTATGTGATAGACGGAGAGACGTATTATAGTTACCAAGATTACTGGGCGGCTAATGGCAGAACAAATGGATATAAATTAATCGATGGTGTTATAACCATAAAGAAAAAAGACGGAACGGAATATAAGATAAGTGAAAATGATCGAAGTGCTGTTCAAATTATTGACGGCCAGACCTACTTTAACATCAAATACTACCCGGAATAATTCAACGAGTCCTCCACCTGGGGGGCTCTTTTTCATTCCCAGAAAGGAGCGGATCAAATGGCAACATCACCGAAAATCGGCGTCCGCAGCTTCCTGAATCAGGCCGGCTACAAGGACGATGAGATCCAATGGGACCCAAGTACGCAGAACGTAACCGCACGGGGGCAATATTTCGGGCAATACACCCCCGAATCTGATCAGCATACCTATGACACCAGGGAAAACCTTGTCGCCAACCTGAAGAGCATGAATCAGTCCAACCGACAGCAGCAGCTCCAGCCGCTCGTGGATCAGCTGGTGAAAGGGGCCACTTCTGCTCAGCCGGCTCCATTCACTTACAATCCACAGACGGATCCTCTGTACCAGTCCGCCATGCAGCAGGCCATGCAGACGGGGCAGCAGGCCGCAGCGAACCAGACGGCGGCGCTCCGTGCTGGCGGACAAGGGAAGTCTTCATGGTCCGATGGAGTGGCCCAACAGACCGCACAGAGCGCTGTGCAGGATGTGAATGCCCGGTTGTTACCGCAGTTGACCCAGCAGGCATACGGCCAGTATATGGATCAGTACCAGATGGGCCAGGACCGGCTTCGGAATCTGAACTCTCTGGTCAGCTTCATGACCGGGTTGGATCAGCAGGACTTCCAGAACGAGCGATCCCTGAACCAGGAACGAATGCAGAACAAGAATGCAAACTGGAACGCCTGGCTGGATTCTGTTGGCCTGACCGGGAACCTTGGGACAGGCCCGAAAGACGAATGGCACCTGCTTGGGGGCACGGACGGGCCTATGTCGCTTACCGGACAGCAATTCCAGTACAACAAGGATCAGGGGGCCTTGGCTCAGGCATGGAAGGCTGTTCAGGAACTTGGGTATGTACCAGAAGGCCTGGCTCAATTGATTGGGTTGCCTGCAGGGACACAGACTTATGCCGCTAAGCAGGATGCCATTCAGAATGGGATGGAGCAACAAAGGATTAACCAGTCCGGAAAAACGATCAGTGCAACTCAGACTCGATATGACCGCGAGGATGCAACAAGGGGATTTGAGAGTCAGGTTATGGGAGAGCTTGCCCAACTTGATAACGAGGCAGACGTCAAGGGATGGCTGCGGGCGAATCAGCAGGCAATTACAAGCGAGCTTGGGGCGGACGGATTCAAGTCCATTTCGGATATGGCCCTCTCCGGGTTCCAGACTCAGGCAAAAGCAGACACAGCTCTATCGAAGGACCGCTATAGCGTTCGGGCAAAAGCAATTGAGCTTGCCAAGACAGATCCGTATTGGGCTGACGAAGGAAAGCGAGCTGAACTTATTGCCGGGTACGAAGGCATGTTGATGGCGCAGTAAAGGAGGGTAAATATGCCACTCATCAGCGCGAAGGAATATATGAACAACAAAGGCGGCGGATCCGGAAACGGAACGCCGTCTTCTTCTACATCTGGCCTTGTTTCAGCATCCGAATACAAAAAGCGGAAACAAGGTGTCAAGCAGAATGTGGATGTTCTAGACCAGGAACAATCCGATATGAAGCAGATGGCCCAAGCACAGCGCGCCATGGACGCACGGAGGGCCAAGGATGAAGTGCCATCCATGCCAGGGATTAGAGATACCGCACTGTATCAGCGGGCTCAAAGGAACGCAGAGGATAATCCGCCTGTAGCTGGGCCCCCTTCCCATGTGAAAATCACGGATTTAAGTTTAGCTGAGCTTGCGAAAAGAGGGTTCAGTCCTCTCACAGGTCTATTGGATGGCATGAAGTCTTTTGGGGATGCCGCTACAGACGCTATGAGTTTCGGGATAACCAATAAGCTCTTACGTAGTAGTGATGAAGTAGCTGAACAAAAAGACTCGATGGCAGGTAAGGCTGGTCATCTATTTGGTGAATTTGCCCCCATCGGCGGAGCATACAAGATTGCAAACTGGGCAACAAAGCCACTATTGAAAAACGCACCGAAAATCGTTAAGACATTGGTGCGCGGATCCACCGCCGGCGAGTTGTACGGAACTGCAAAAGAGCTTGCTGACGTTGCTATTGATACTCGAGATAACGGCAGCGAATCTTTAGAGGAACGCGCGAAAAACATCGGTATGGATGCTGCAATGTTTGCAGGCGGAGACGCGGCGCTGGGACTGCTTGGAGCTGCTGCAAAAAAGGTCGCCAAACCGATCATGGAGCGGGTTGCACTTCGCAATGAAATCCAGCAGTTCATCGACAATTTACCTCAAGCAAAAGGCCAACCAAGAGATATTCCTGACATGGATTACTCCGGAATGTCGCTGACAAACTCGGGGACTCCGGGCAGACCGATGCCTCGGCCGGCTGGAACTTTCCAAGAAAAACAAGTAGCGGAAGCAGCAGCGGGTGCTGCTCGAAAAAGGGAGTCGTATCAATCTGAATTTGAGAACGCCGTAGAAGAGCAATACGGTTACTTGAAGCAGTCCATGAAAGAGCGCGGAGGTGTGGATCAGGGCGGGGTCATTCGTGATGCGTCCGGGGAAGTGGTGGATCGCTTTGGACGCACCTCCAACAACCCTCGTTGGTACCGTGACTTCTACTCGGAAAACGGGCGGAAGCCGACGGATACAGAACTTCGGGAGCTGGCCCGTAAGCATGTTCTCGAGGGCTTCAATGACGATGCCGGACGAATCCCGCCGTGGAAGCCGAAGGAGCTGCAGGAGATCGATTCGGAGCTCAGTTCCATCGATGAAGCCTTGCCAACTGTGAATGATGTTACCCGTTCAGAATTGGAGACGGCTGCAGGAACCTTAAGGGGGGAGAAGGAGCGGCTTCGCAGTCTTGTTCCTGAAGGTGTGCAGGCGATACAGATTAAAGGCACGCAGAACTACGCCGGAAACCAAATCCCTTTCCGGCAGGCAGCGGCCACGCAGACCGATAGGACCATTTCCCGGAACCAGGTTATCAAGAACATGCGGAAGAACCTCGGAGTGGTTATTGATACGGGCCGTTTGACCACTAGAAGCAAAGGGGTGTTGGGTCAGTACAAAGTAACTCCGGAGGTTGTCCGCTCCCGTATGGCCGAAGACATCCAGGTTATTTCCCACGAGATTGGTCATCATCTCGACAAAAAGTTCGATCTTCAAGACGTGCGCTTTGGTACGGAGTTAGTTCGGATGCTGAATGTTAACCGGACTATTAATATTCAAGGTTACAAACCTAGCCAACTACATGCGGAAGGTGTGGCGGAGTATATCCGGCTGTTCCTTACGGATCCGGCAGAGGCGCGCCGTCTGGCTCCACAGTTTAGCCAGTACTTGGAGAATACGCTGGACCAGAAGACGATGAATGGTTTGCTTTCCACACAGCGAGACATCGATACATGGATCACCCAAGGAGACTATGAGCAGGCCAAGGGTTTGATCGACTTCACAAGCGGGTCCAAGAAAGAACCGTTCAGTAAGAGTAAGGTGTACACGCGTTTCGTAGATGATCTGCACCCGCTGAAGCTAGCGGAGATGGCGCTGCGCGGTGCAATGCAGGTTGGTAGCAAGTCCATTTATAAGATGGCCAGGCTGAGCCGCGGTATCGGTGAGCGCGCCAAACTGGCGGTCACGCGTGGGATATACGATGCGCAAGGCAACAAGATCGGCAAGGGTCTCCGGGAGATCGTGGAGCCCCTGGAGAAGATGGGGATCAAGGAAGAGGATTTCGCCACCTATCTGGCAGTAAAACATGCTGTTGATCTGAAGCGGCTTGGCAAGAATGTCCCATTCACAGATGGCCATATCAGGGCTGTTCTTGCACGACTGGACACGCCGGAAGTGCAGGCGGTTCAACGGGAGATCGTTCAGTTCAACAACCACCTGTTAGACATTCTGGTCGATGCCCAGATCCTCGATCCAATGTCTGTGACGGTCATGCGCCGGAAGTACCCAAACTATGTGCCGTTCATGCGGTACTTCGACGATGACGCGGAGCTGGGATTCAAGAATGGCGGCTTCGGGGCCGCCAAGGCGTTCGCCAACATCACGAACCCAGTGAAGCGCATGACGGAGGAGGGTTCGTTCCGGACCATCATCAATCCCATGGAGAGCATCGTGAAGAACACGTTCCTCGTCATGAATGCTGCGGCCAAGAATAAGGTCGGTTTGCAGCTGGCGGAGCTGTCCAAGATCAATGGTGCCGGTGCGTGGGTAGAGCATGTCGGGAAGGGTGGCTCTTCCGGTAAGGAGCATGTCGTCAGCGTCTTTCAGAACGGCGTGAAGCAGGCGTACAAGATCCGTGAGCCGGAGTTGTATAATGCGATGCTCTCCTTGGACCACGAATCAGCGAATGCCATGATTAAGTTTCTCGGTGGTGCTGCCGGCATGCTTCGGGCGGGCGCGACTCTGACGCCGGAGTTCACGATCCGCAACGCGTTCCGCGATGTGGTAGGCGCCACGATCAACAGCACGAAATACGGGTTCAATCCGTTGGACTTCTTCAAGGGCTTATACCACGTCATCGGAAAGACGGAGACCTTTGACCAATTCATCTCCACAGGCGGTGCCATGAGCACCATGCAGGCGCTGGACCGGGAGGCCAATCGAGAGGCCTTGGAGTTCGTGTTCAAGATGAGCATGAAGGATAAGGCGATGAACATTGTCACGAGCCCGAAGGAGCTGGCTAAGCTGCTGGTCGGATACACTCCGGCCAAGACGGTCGTCCGTGGACTCCGTAAGGCGGCAGAAGTATCGGAGCTATCGACGAAGGTTGGCTCCTTCAACAAGGCCTTGAAGAAGACAGGAGATCTGGAGGAGGCAGCCTATACGGCGCGGGATCTTATGGATTTCAACCGGGCAGGAAGCTCCGTACGTCAAGCGAATCGGGCCATAGCGTTCCTGAATGCATCCATCCAGGGTACGGATAAGATGGTACGGGCCTTTAATGAGAACAGGGCGGGATTCCTGGTCCGTGCCTTCACCACGCTGGTATTGCCCTCCATCGGTCTGTATGCCTGGGCGCATAACCTGCCGCAGGAGAAGAAGAAGATCTACGACAACATTCCGCAATGGCAGAAGGATGCCTTCTTCATCATCCCGGGGCCGGGTGACGAGTTCTTCCGGATACCGAAGCCTTTCGAGGCTGGGATGCTTTTTGCTACGGGAACCGAGCGAGCTATGCGGTGGATGATGGACAATGACAAGGAAGCCTTCGACCGTTATGGGTGGGCGACGGCGGAGGCGCTGATTCCGCCGGTGCTCTTCACCGCCATGACGCCGCTATTGGAGGGAATAACGAACCATTCTTTCTTCCGTGACGCTCCCATCGTTCCACAGGGAGAGCAGGGGCTGGAGAAGAAGGACCAGCACGGTATTTATACCAGCGAGATCGCCAAGCTGATCGGGGAGGGCCTGTCCCATACACCGTTCCGAGATTCGAAGTTCGCAAGCCCCCGGATCATCGACAACACGATACGCGGCTACACGGCCGGTCTAGGTCAATATGCTGTATCCGGCGCGGACCCGCTGATCGATATGGCGAAGGGCTCAAACGATCCGGAGAAGCCGGCCACGAAATGGAGCGAGGACCCGTTCTTCCGTTCCTTCTTCGTGAACACGGCCGGCGGAGGCCAGGTACGTGAGGAGTTCTACAACAAGTGGGAGGAAGTGAGCAGTGCAAAGGCGTCGGCAGATCGCGATAGCAAGCCGTTCAACGATCCAAATTACATTCGCTTGAAGAACGCCAAGGCTGCTATTGATAAGCTGAATAAGCAGTATAAATTCATAAGGGACAGCAAAGATATGAAATCTGACGAGAAGCGTAGGAAGATGGACGAGTTGGATGGTATTATGAATAAAATAGCCGGACAAGCACTCGGAAAGTAGGTGCAGCCGTTGAGCCAACGAACGGGCATGATGCTGATCGTCATCGTCATTGTATTTCTTAACCTGCTGCTATTAGGCGGCGGGCACAGCGGACGAGGTGGAGACTATTACGAAGAACAGACATATGAGCAGTACGGAGAATGAGCTTCCCTTAGCGGGAGGCTCTTTTTCTATTCCACGAAAGTGTGGTGCCTATGATCCAGATGGTGTTCTTGTACTGCAAGGCGGACCTGCTCCCCATCGAGGAGAGCCCGATCTTCCGAGAGGTCATTCTGGAGGCCGGGCCGGAGGTGGCCCAGGAGTTGGTCTACGAGGTGGTTGATCCTCCGGATGAGTCTCTGGGATACGCTGATTGATTCGGTCGGCCATTTTCTGAAAAACGGGTTTTCGTGGGCGTCCCTAGGGGGCGTCCTTTTGTTATTCCTGCGGAACCGCCGGCTGAAGCAGATCATCAACCGGCACCTGCCGCAGCGGCTTCGGGATCATTCCGAGGACAAGCTCGACATGGTTCTGCTGGACCTGAAGGCGATCAAGAAGCATATGGGGGTGGAGGAGGGGTGGACTGCCAGTACATCCAGTCTTACAAGCGGGCGTTCGGCGTCCGCCGGCGGCGATGGCTCTACGTGTTCCTGGGCGGCAAGATTGCCTGCCCGCTCTGCAAGACCATTCATGAACTACATTTTGAGGAGGATGAAGAGTATGCAAAAATTCCTGAAGAAGCTGGCAAGTCGGAAGTTCTGGGCGCTGGTGGCGTCCCTGGTGACGGCTAATATGATTCTGTTCGGCTACGCTGAGGCGGATATCGTGAAGGTTACAGCAGTCATTACACAATTCGGCGCAGTGGTAGCCTACATTCTGGCCGAGGCATCCGTGGATAAAGAAGCCCAGAAGCAGAACGTCTACATCATGCCGGGATCCGCTCCGGAGCCAACGGAACCAGCCGCAACCCTGGCCGCAGCCGAAGACGAGAAGAGCTTTAGATAAGGAGGGAAGAACATGCCGGAGATCATCTGGAAGGGCAACGAGCACACGAACAAGGAAAGCCGATACGGCGTGGTCCCGATCTGCATCGTGGACCACATCTCTACGAGCACCATGTACAGCATGGACTCCTGGTTCACGGATCCAAAGAACGACGGCTCCTCCGCACACTTCGGGGTAGGGAAGGACGGCATGATCCATCAATACGTGAAGATCGAGGATAACGCCTGGGCGCAGGGGCTTCCGGTGGCCAAGATCCCACTGTCACCGGCACCCATCGTCCGGGACATGAACTGCAACCCGAACCTGTACTGCGTCTCCATCGAGCACGAGGGTACCGACGGGGAGCTGACGGAGGAGCAATTCAAGGCCACGGTCTGGCTGCACCGCTACATCATGCAGTACATCAATGACAAGTGGAACCCGGGCATGGACCTTGGCTCCTACAACGTGCTAGGCCATTACCAGGTGGATCCGTGGCGCCGTCCGAATTGCCCGGGGCCGAAGTTCCCTTGGGACCGCCTGCGGGCGGAGCTGGCCGTCGCGGAGAAGCAGACACTGGAAGAACTGGAGCTCCGGCTGTGGCCGGCGGAGACAGGATGGGCCGATAGGCTGGAGCGAATCCAGGCAGTAAACAACGAGCTGAACTGGTACATGGAGGAAGTCGCCCAGGGTGAAGGTGTCGGGTACGCCAACGGCTGCATGGATCGATATATGGCGCTCTACGAGTTCATGAACAATCAAGGATTTCTGCCTAAGAAATAATCGAAGCCGGGGGCATAGCGCCTCCGGCTTTTCTTGTCTGTTCGCCTTTTGTTCGCATATAATAAGAGCGAGGTGAACGGTATGGAACGGCTGACCGACATCGAGCGGAAAATGCTCAATATCCTGCGGAACTACAACACGATGAATTACAAGATGCCTACTATGTTTCTGCTTCGGGCCAAGACCGGCCGGAACGATGCTGGCGTGGAGAAGCTGCTCATCGCGCTGGCGAAGAAAGGATACATCGACTGGGCCCCGGGTACGCCGCTCTCCAAGATCGGCATCATACGGGGATTTGAGCCAAAATGGGATAACTGGTGGTCCAAGTACAAATAAACATTCACGTGTCCGACACAGACGCAATTCCCAACAGATAGTAATATGATCTTGTGCCGGAAGCACCGGACACCCAAAGAGCCTTCGAGGAAGCACCTCAGAAGGCTCTTTTCGTTTTATCCACGGATTTCCTCCACGCTGTGGACAACCCGCAGCACACGCCCCTGTACATCGAATCCTTCCCCAACCAGCCCGACGTCCTGTGGACAAACCACGACGAAATGTGGCTTGATGAATTCCCCGCCCTGTTTCCGCCACCGCTGCCAGCCGGCCGCACGGTAATGCCCCTCGTTAAAATACAGGTTCGCCACCCGCCACTTCTGCGCCCACTGCTTCCGGCTCAGGCGGCTCAGCTGCACCTCCATCAGGTAGATCGTCCTGTCGTAGACAAAGAGCGCGTCCGGGGCGTACAGCATTGCCTTGCCGAGGCGTTCGAATGGCTCCCGCGGCTCCACCTGAAAGGACCGCAGTTTGTCCGTTTCACGTAGGATCACGTAAGCTTCGGCAATAGCCAGGTAGTGCTGCAGCTTACTCGAATTGAGCGAGATCGACTTCCGCTGTATCCCCATCTCCGCCTTCCCCCGGAGAGTCGGCCGCCATACCCGAGACATGTCCCCAAGGCGCTGGCTTTCGATAAGTTTTTCGTGCTGGAGCTCCTGCAATGCTTCCGAGCAGCGTTTGGCCGGGCTGCCGTGGTCCCGGAACAAAGGGAGCAGATGCCGGTTCGCCAGCACCGGCAGCGTGCGGAACATCGTGTATATCGCCTGCCGTGTGTCCGATTTCATGCGGTATCAGCTCCTCCAGCAGCTTCTCCCATGCGCTGTCGTTGTCATCCTGGTCCGAATCCGGTAGCAGGTACGGCACCTGTATCGTCTGGACCCGGTCCGTCTTGTAGATGGCCCGACCCTTCACCGTGAGCTCTTCAGCCCCGCCTTGGTCCAGTACCACGAAGCTGTTCACCTGCTGTGGGACGTGGAAGCAGAGCCGGCCACCGCAATTGATCTTCACCTGGCTGTTGATCACGTCGGAGTGGGGGTACTGGGTGCAGTAGATCAGATTGAAGCCGATCTCCCGGCCGACGCAGGCCAGGGCGGCCATGTAGTTGTCGATCTGCAGGGCCACCTTCCGGAGGTCCTTATCCCGGATCAGGGCCGGGGCTAACTGTGCCGCCTCGTCGATGATGATGATCCGCTTACGGTACCAGCGGAAGGCCCGCCGGCTGCCGAACTGCCGGACCTCCTCCGCCCGTTCCCGCATAGTGTCGTAAGCATCCTTCAAAACAGAGTAGGCCGAATACAGGTCATAGGCGATACGGGTGATGTGCGGCACGCTGCCGAACGGCAAAAACGAGACGCCGCCCTTCATGTCGATGATGTGGATCTCCAGTTCCTCCGGTCGATGGTTGCGGCATAGCTGGTAGACCATGGCCCGGATGGCCTCCGTCTTGCCCCAGCCGGTCTCCGCAGCGATCAGCAAGTGCGGGTTCTTCCAGGTGTGGTAGACGGGCTCCCGAAGGCGGTTGAAGCCGAGCAACAGCTTTCCCGGCGGGCAGAGGTCCGATGTGAAAGGGATCAGCTCCGGTAGCTCCTCGGTGATCACCCGGACCTCTACGACACCGCCCTTGTCAGTGAGCTCCACCGGGCCGCCGCAGATGGCGGACAGCTGCCGGACCACCCGGCGGACGTTCAGGATTGAGTATCCGGCCGGGATGCGCCAGGCCGACTCATAGACGGTTGGGTGGGAGCGTTCCGCCAGATAGATGAAACGCAGCCCCTTCTCTCGGTCCCCGGCCTTTAGCAAGGCCCCCAACACTTCCCCGATGCGTTCCCGATACCCGTTCATGATATGCCCCAGAGCAGAAGCAGCGCCGCCGCCAGAAGGAAGCACAGCGCCGCCTCGAGAGGGTACTTCCTCCAGAGTGTTCGACGGTCCGCCGGCATGTGGCCTTCGTACCAGTCCTTATTCCAATCGTACTTCACGCTTACCACCTCTTTTTTCTGTCGTTGCCTTGTGGCGCCGGCTTGCCTCGTCCCGCCCTACTCCCGCGGGGAGAACGAGCCCGGATTCTAATCCTCCGCCGGAATCCGGCCCGGGATCCGCCCGCCGACCATCCGCCGGAACTGCCGGGAGCCCTTCGGTACCACCCGGAACCGTCCGGGTCGATCATTCAGGATCTTATACCCGATCCAGCTACCCAGCATCCAGTACCGGTACGCGGGACAGGCGATGTACACGACCACGGCAGAGACGGCCAGCACAGTCTTCGCGTTCATAGGATCAGCTCCTTCAGTAGGTGAATAAGGTCATCGGCGGTTGTCTGGGTCATGATGTCCGCCGGATCCAACCGGATACCCTTCTCGGCCAACTTCTGCAGAAGGCGCTTGATTAGCCAGAGCTTCACAGAAGGTCACCTGCCTGCTCCAGGAAGATCCGCTTGATCTCGCCGGCATGTTCCAGCCAGTGGAGCTCCTGGGCCTTCTCGATGCACTGCCGGATCAGGCCGGACTGGTCTAGGTGCGGGAATTTGAAGCTCCCAGCCTCCAGGTGCTGCTTCAGCAGGTCCAGACTCTCCTTGTCATCGGCGATCCGGATCAGGTCCAGCAGTTGCGCCTCGGATAGCCCGCGCAGGCGCTTATGGGCGATCAGCATCTTGATGATCCAACTCATCCCGGCCACCACTCTTCCAAGGTGGCGACGGCGATCTCCGCAGCGATGCCGGCCACGGCCACCGTCCAGGCTAACAGGTTCTTCAGCATGACGAATGCCTCCTCGTCAGAAGAATACATGGAACACGGCGGCAATTTCCCGGGTGCCCTCGTAGAAGTACTTCAGGGTCATAATGCCAGATGCGATATAGAGGGTGATGGACCAATACGTCGCCAGCGTCTTCTTGCCCATCTCTGTGATGATGGACTCTCCCAGGTGCCCGATGACGGCCATGCCGGCTACGGCCAGCAGCTCGCGGGGTACGGTGATCATAGACATGCGCCTCCTTAATTCCGGATGGACTTCTGAATGAAGATGGTGGGGCGGGGAACGGGGCGGCTGTGGACCTCGGTGACCTTGTGCGACGTGATGCCTAACACGATCCTCGCACCGGTGCGGACGATCTCCGCCTTGCTGCCGTCGGACAGCTTCTCCAGAGCCTCGATCAGGTCCGCGTCTAACACCTCCCGGAGCGGAGCCCCAAGATACTTGCGCTTCTTCGCCACGGCGTTGCACCTCCTGTTTGTTGGGTTGGTAGATGCTTATGCAGCACGGCGCGTCCAACTTTACGACTATTCGCATTGTGGCTCGTATCTTTTTTCATAGAGTTGTCCACACTGTGGATAGAGAGGTGAGAGGGATGCTAGGTAAGAAGCGGAGTCCTTACGGGGAATTCATCGATAAGCATTTGGGTTATGGGGGGCAGGAACTGGTCCGTGACAAAACAAAACTGAGCCGCGATGTCATCCGGAAGGCATGCAGCGATCCGGAGGCGATTTTACGGCCCAGCACAAAGGTATCTCTTATATCTGCGGCCCGGGAGCTGACCGGCAAGCAGGTGGGGAAGGCGGACTTCGGGTGGTAGTATATATAGAAAGAAAAAAGCTCCAGGGCTGTCGCCTTGGGGCTTTTCGTGTGTAGTATATCCTATAAGGATTCCCGTACCACAACAACCCCATGCTGGAGTATGCGGCCCAACGGGTGTGCCGGATGGAGGGACGGGTGGTGCTGCTATCCGCAACTCCGCCTGCCGCCCTGCAAAAGGAATTGCGGCAGGGACATCTACCGTATGTGAGAGTACCGGTCCGCTACCATGGCCATCCGTTACCGGTCCCGATGAGAATCCCCTCACCTCCCATCGAGCAATGGGTGAGGAGAGGCCGCGTTCCGCATAAGCTCCGCAAGAGCCTCCAGCTATCGCTGGACCGGGGAGCGCAGCTATTCGTATTCGTCCCTAAGATTGCCTTGGTGGAGCCGCTGGTTCGGCTGCTCAGCCGCCTTTATCCGGATAAGCTGGTGAAGGGAACCTCCTCCAAGGATGAGGAACGCGGGGATAAGGTGTCGTCCTTCCGAGAGAAGACCGTGGATCTATTAGTAACGACCACTATTCTGGAGCGCGGGGTGACGGTACCCAAGACGGATGTGTTCATCCTGGGAGCCGACTCCCGACTGTTCGACGAAGCCTCACTGGTCCAGATGTCCGGCCGGGCGGGACGCAGCAAGGATGATCCTAACGGCCATGTATACTTCGTATCACAGGAATGGACAAGGGCCCAGGCCTCCGCCGTCCGCCAGATCCGGACCATGAACCGGATCGCCTCCGATCAGGGCTATCTGCAACGAAGGGAGAGGAAAACATGGAATCACCCATTCTTTTTCTGGAGAATCTAGGTCTGCTGATGGGGAAGGGAGTCCGGGCATTCCTAAGCCCTTCTCATCCGCTGTGTGTGTCCTGTAAAGCGCAGCCTCGATTCGATGGCGTCAATCCGCTGGGATTGTGCAGGGAGTGCTTCAATACGATTCCTTGGATTCGGTCGATCCGTTGTCCGGTGTGCGGGCGGTATGAAGATTGCCCCGATTGTGTGCGCAGGCAGCGGCCCCCGCTTCTAATGAACCGGAGTGCGGTGGAGTACGATGATCGGATGAAGAATCTGCTGGCGCTGTACAAATATCGGGGGGACGAGCGTCTTAGCAGGCTGTTGGGGAGGATGCTCGTCCATGCGTACCGGGCATTTCCTGCGGGAGTCCGCTTCGATCTCTTGACCTATGTGCCGCTCAGCAAGGACCGCTTGAAGGAGCGGGGCTTCAACCAGGCGGAAGAAACGGCTCGTGTCTTGGCCGGGCTGGTAAGGCTCCCCGTCGTGCCGCTGCTGATGCGGACGAGAATCACGGAGAAAATGAGTTTTCAGAGCCGGCAGGAGCGGTTAGCCAGTCTCCAGGGGGCATTTGCCATGTCGGCGGAGCGGGGGGCCAAGCTCCGGAAGCATTTTGGGGGCAGGCCCCTGTCCATTGCCATCGTAGATGACGTATACACGACAGGAAGCACCTTGAACCACTGCGCATCTGCTGTCCATGAAGTGATGCCGGAGGCCAAGGTCTACGGATTGTGCTGGGCACGGTGACGAATGTCGAAAATTGGCATAACTATGGCTAAAGTGTGAGGAAGAGGCCTATACAAGGGATGCGGACATAAGGTAAACTAGGCCTATAGAATGCTTTTGCAGAAAGGTGGGTCCCGTAATGACTCTGAATGTGGGCAACTGCAGCCGTTGCGGCAAATTATATGCGAAGAATAACATCCATGATGTTTGCCCCGCATGTGTGAAGGAAATCGACAAGATGTACGAGAATGTGGCCAAGTATCTGCGCGAAAACCGGGGAAGCACCATCCAGCAGGTGAGCGAGGACACGGAGGTGCCGGTCAAGCAGATCGTGCGCTTTATCCGGGAGGGCCGGATTTCCATCATGAATATGCCGAACCTGAACTACCCGTGCGAGTCCTGCGGGGAACCGATCCGCGAAGGCCACATCTGCGAGAACTGCCGCAAGAAGCTCTCCAAGGATTATCAGAATCTGACGGAGGATGAGAAGCGGAGACAGCAGCAGAAGCAGCAGGAAAATCACGTCAGCTACAACATCAAGGACCGTCTCCAAAAAGATCGGTTCTAATCGGGCTAAACAATTGAAGGGATTCTGCCGATAATAGGTGTATACTATTATCGGCTTTTTATTTGAACGGAAGCTATGAGGTGATCGGATTATGAAAATTAACGATTCGTCGCGTGTCGGAAGGGTTAATCCTTATAGAAAATCGGCGGAAGCCCAAGCCGCATCCTCCGATGTGAAGAAGTCCAGGAAGGATGAGGTCCAGATCTCCACGGAAGCGAAGGAGATGCTGAGCAGCCTTCAAGGCAACAAGAAGCTGGACGAGCTGAAGCAATCCGTGTCGACGGGCACTTATCATGTGGACGCCCAGAAGATTGCGGAGAAGCTCTGGCCGTACATGAAGTAATCCTCGGAAAGGATGGGAAGCATGGCCATTCAAGAGCTATTGGAGATTATGGAGCAACTGGATGATGCGCATAAGCAGCTCTTGGAGCTGGCGGAGCGGAAGCGCCGTGTTCTCATTCAGAACGAAGTGGATGAACTGAACCGGATCGTGAACCAGGAGGGCAAGCTGTCCCGGCAGATCGCCGAGTGGGAGAGCAAGCGCCTGGAGGCTATCGGGAACTACCTGATTAAGAGAGGCTTCCGGCCGGATCCCCGGGTGACGGTAACGGATCTGATCAAGATGATGTTCAAGGCGGAGGAGAAGCAAGCGCTCCAGCAAGCCCAGAAGAGCCTCCTGGATACCTTGCTCCGGCTGAAGGACATGCATGCCTTGAACCAACAATTGATTGAGCAGTCGCTCGCCTATATCAATCATTCATACGACGTCTTGCTGGGTCCGCCCGAGGATGAGGTAGTTTACCACAACCCGTCCCAACAACAGGGAGCACAGAAGCGGCCCGGTATGTTTGATACGAGAGCATAGGTAAGACCAGGTACAGAGGGGAGTTAACGGGATGAGATCGACTTTCGGCGGGTTGGAGATATCGAAACGCAGCTTATTCGCTCAGCAGGCCGCACTGTCTACAACCGGCCATAATATAGCTAACGCCAATACGAGGGGCTACACCCGGCAGGTGGTGAACCTGGTCGCGTCGCGGCCCATCGAGGTTCCCGGGCTGATGAGAAGCAATGTTCCGGGCCAGATGGGACAGGGCGTTGAATTTGACTATATCAAGCGGATCCGGGAAGGGTTCCTGGATCATCAATATTACAATGAGAACAAGAACCTGGGCGCATGGACCCAGCGCAAGGATACGCTGGAGAAGCTGGAGGCAATCTTCAACGAGCCCAGCGATACCGGGGTTCGGCAAGTCATCGAAGGGTTCTGGAATGCTTGGCAGGTGCTGAGCAAGGAGCCGGAAAACCTGACCGCGCGCGCCGCTCTCAAGGAGAACGCGCTGGCCATGACGGATGCCTTCAACCACACGAGCAAGCAGCTGAATGACCTCGGCACGGATCTGACCGAGAATATGAACGTGAAGGTGACCGAGATCAATTCCTATACGGAGCAGATCGCGCGGCTCAACAATGAGATCTTCCGGGTGGAGGGCTTGGGCAACGATGCCAACGACCTGAGAGACCAGCGGGACCTGATCATCGACGATCTGTCCAAGATCATCAATATCACCGTTCATGAGAGCTCTAGCGGCTACGAGGTCAGTATGGGCAACATGGGCCTGGTCAATGGCATCCGGGTAACCGGGACCGTTACCGCCGACAGCCTGAAGGACCTGCGCACCTCCGGCGACTTGAACAGCGGCGAGCTGTACGGAATGCTGGTGTCCCGCGACGATTACCTGGAGAGCTATAAATTCCAGCTGAACGCCATGGTCAAGTCCCTTGTTGATGGCGAAGTAACGGTTACTCTGCCGAAGGGAACCGTAATCCCCAAGGGCACCGTCTTGGACAACCAGACCTATAACGGCTCCATTGAAGATCGCACCGTCACCGATGAGAAGGGCCTGACCGTCAAGGTTAAGGGCATCAACGGGCTGCATCAGCTGGGCTATACCTTGGACAACCCGGCACAATCGGGAATCCCGTTCTTCACGCTTGCCGAGGGCGCCACGGAGTTCAATGCAGCTTCGATTCGCGTGAATCCGGACATCGTGAACAAAGTAGCCAACATTGCCGCCTCATCCCGGGTTGAACTCGGTACGGATGGCAAGGAGCATGTCATCAAAGGCAATAACGCGATTGCACTGGCTTTGGCCGGTTATCGAGACAAGAAATTTGACTTCGACCCGGCTTCCAACGGTACGCCGCTTCTGACCTATGGTACCTTCGACGAGTTCTTCCGGGCTGTTGTGGGGCAGCTGGGCGTGCAGGCCCAAGAGGCCACCCGCCAATCCACCAACCAGCAGGTCTTGGTCGATCAAGTGGAAGCCCGCCGGCAATCCGTGAGCGGAGTGTCCTTGGACGAAGAGATGGCGAATATGATCAAATACCAGCACGCCTACAATGCCGCGGCGCGGGCGATGACCACGTTCGACGAGATGCTGGACAAGATCATCAACAGCATGGGTGTAGTAGGCAGATAAATTCGAAGACGCACGGAGGTGATTTGGCGCTATGATGGGACGTATTACCCAGAATATGTTGAATACGCAGATGCTGCGTAACTTGGGTTCCAACCTGACTCGGATGAGCACCATGCAGGAGCAGCTTTCCACGAACCGCAGGATTAACCGTCCGTCGGACGATCCCGTAGGATTGAGCTTCGCCATGAGATACCGGAGCGAGCTGTCGGCCAATGAGCAGCATCAGGAGAACGTAGATTCCGCCACCTCGTGGCTGGAGTTTACGGATACGATGCTGGACCAAGCCGGCAAGGTCTTCAACCGGATCCGCGAGCTATCTGTACAAGGGGCCAACGGGTCGAACTCGAAAGACGCCATGAATGCGATCAAGAGCGAGATCGATCAGCTGTACAGCCAGCTGGTTACAATCGGCAATACGGATTTTAACGGGAAACGGATCTTCAACGGGCAGAAGACCGATGTGAAGCCATATGAAGAAGCGACGGCAGAAGAAGCGGAAACGGATGATGCTCCGATCAAGTTCGATATCGGGTTCGGGACAACGCTGGCCGTGAATATTACGGGAAGTAAGGTGTTCGGCGAGAAGGATGCGACAGATAATGCTTTTGCCCTTCTGAAGGAGCTGTCTACTAACCTCGACGCGAACGATCATACGGCCATCTCCAACATGCTGGGCCGGCTGGACAGCCGGATTGGCACGTTCCTTGAGGTCCGCGCCGATATTGGGGCCAAGCTGAACCGGATCGAGCTGGCTCAAGACCGGCTGAAGGACAGTGAGATGAATCTGACCACCCTTCAGACGAAGGTGGAGGACGCGGACGTGGCGGAAGTGATCACGAACCTGAAGACGAGCGAAAATGTCTATCAATCTTCGTTGTCGGTTGGAGCCAATCTGATCAAACCGAGCCTGATTGATTTCTTAAGGTAATCCGCCTATGGGAATCCAGGTGCCAATGATCCAACTTCGAACCACTCCGGCCCAGATCGGGATTGACATCCAGCGGGGGCAGTTTGAGATCCGGCAGCCGCCGGGTGAGCTGTCCATCCAGACCACGCCTATGGAAGCGGATATCCAATATGAAGACGGGACACTAGAGATCGATCAGAGCCGGGCCTGGGATGCATTGGCCATAGGCAGTGTGTCTCGCTTGAACGACCGAATCTACTCGCAAGCGAAGGACATTGCGCTTCGAGGCATTGCCCGTATCGTCGAGAACGGGAACCGGTTGGCTAACATCACCAATAAGGGGAATCCGATCGCGGAGATCGCAAGGGAGCAGGCATTTGCCCCATTGGAAATGGTCTATCCCGCCGAGGCATCCATGGATAACGTGGACATCCATTACACGGCGAATGAGCCGTATATCCGGATCCATGCCGGAACCGTGTCCACCCAGTATCAGGCACACGCTCCGGAGATTCATTATACTCCTGCCAAGGTGAGCTACTATTTGCAGCAGAAGAACAGCCTTGAAGTCATCCCGCCTCAAATTGATTACAAAATCTAAACGGGTATAATAGCTGTAGATGAAGAATCTATGGCTATTTGTCGTGAATCGAACCAGGAGTGTGATGAGCAGTGAAGCTCCAAACGGCCCAATTGGGCGAAATCGAGTATCAGGAAGACCAGGTGATTGTTTTCGATCAAGGTATCCCGGGGTTTGAGGATCAGAAGGAGTATATTCTGCTTGGTCCGGAAGAGCTGGCGCCCTTCTCCATCCTACAGTCGGTTCAAGATGGAAACCTGTCCTTCATCGTTACCGATCCGTTCCTGTTCTACAAGAACTATGAGATTGAGCTCTCCGAGCCGGTGCAAGAGCAATTGGAGTTCTCCGAGGAAAAAGACGTGGCGATCTGGTCGATCATCACCTTGACCGGCTCGTTGGAGGATGCGACGATCAATCTGCAGGCTCCATTAGTCATTCATTCTGCCAAGCGAGTCGGGAAACAAATCATTTTGCACGATAGTCCCTACAAAACCCGGCACCGTCTCTTTTCGAACGAACGATAATGTCTAAGGTGGTGAACCTTCATGCTGGTCCTTTCTCGTAAGAAGGGCGAGTCCATAATGATAGGACAAAATATAGAACTGGTGATTCTGGGTATAGACGGTGACCAGGTCAAAATAGGGATTCATGCACCTAAAGAAGTACAGGTGTTCCGAGCTGAAATCTACGAGGCCATCCAGCAATCCAATCAGGAAGCGGCGAAGAGCCCTCTGAATTTAAGCGCGTTGAGTGGAATTCAACGAAAAATGAAGGAAAACGGGGAATAATGATAGATACGGCCCGAATGGACGAGGTAACCTTCGTCTATTCGGGCTTTTTGGCGTTTTTTGCGGTTTAATATAGGGTGATAGAAGGACGATATAGTTAATAGACGCTAATCGAATAGGGCGGCCGACCTACGAATAGCTAAACCACATGGATGTGGGAATCTTACTTAACTTCAGGGAGGAAGAAAGAACATGAGAATCAATCATAACATCGGTGCGTTGAACACCCATCGTCAGTTGGCTACCAACACGGCGAACCAATCCAAATCCATTGAGAAGCTGTCTTCCGGTCTCCGCATTAACCGTGCGGGCGACGACGCTGCAGGTCTTGCGATCTCCGAGAAAATGCGCGGTCAAATCCGCGGCTTGGATCAAGCGGCTCGTAACTCCCAAGATGCTATCTCTTTGATTCAAACCGCTGAAGGCGCGTTGAATGAAACTCATTCCATCCTGCAGCGTATGCGTGAGCTGGCTGTTCAATCCTCTAACGATACGAATACAGAAGACGACCGTAAGGAAATCCAGAAGGAAGTTAACCAACTGACTTCTGAGATCAACCGGATCGGTAACACCACGGAGTTTAACTCCAAGAAGCTGCTCGACGGTTCCCGCTCGATCACCATGACACCGGTTGCTGCTACTACCATCACCGTTGCGAAGTCTGCTACTTACAACCCGACACATGCGAAGGGTGTTACCTTCACCGGTACTGGCACGGCTCCGACTCTTACTTCCGCTGATGGTTCCAACACCGTAGCGTTCACCGGCTCCGCCGGCGCGTTCGACTGGAACAGCTTGAAGAACACCGTCTCCAACAAACTGACCATTACCAAGGTCGGCACTGAGATGACGGTAGACTTCTCCGGCGAAGATTCCGCGGGCGATAAGCTCTTGATCAATGCCGACAAACTGGTATTTGATACATCTGCTAACAAGTTTACTTATAACAACAACGGCATTCAGTTCGAAGTATCCAAAGCGGACTTCGACGCAATGGCCAACAACGACAAGATTGATATCGAACTCGGCACTGGCGGTGCAGCACTGACTGACGCCACCGGTACTGTAGGAACCAAGAACGACTGGACAACCAACACCAGTGCAGGCGTTAACGCGGCTGTAACGGCTTCCGGTATCCAGGTAGACAATACCTCCGCGAAGTACTTGGCTGACGTATCCCAAATCACCATTACAGGTGCAGGCCTTGGTGCAGCAGCTGGTACCATCCAAGTCGACCTGAAGAACGCAGGTGGAACCACTCTTATCTCCGAGAAGTTCACCTTCTCTGCTTCCCAAGCGAACCAAACCTTCACCTATGACAACAACGGCGTGAAGTTTGGTATCGACATCAAGGACGCAACAGCATTCGCCTTGACCCAGAAGTTCGCTACAGAGTCCAAGACCGTAACTCCTGCTTCGACAACTGTTGCTTCTGACAAGTCCCTGTTGTTCCAAATCGGTGCGAACCAGAACCAATCCATGTCCCTGGACATCAACGACATGCGTTCCGGCGCCCTGGGCATTACCGGTACAGGTGCTGGCTTCTCTGGCTCCAACAATGTAACAGACGGCACCAACAACGCTGCAGTTGAGAAGGCACTGGATGTAACCACTTCCGCTACTGCTGCTGCTGCCGCCATTACGAAGATCGACGCTGCAATCGCGAAGGTCTCCAGCGAGCGTTCCAAGCTGGGTGCGAACCAGAACCGTCTGGAGCATACCATCAACAACCTGAGCACTTCCTCCGAGAACCTGACTGCCGCTGAATCCCGTATTCGCGACGTAGACATGGCGAAGGAAATGATGGAGCAGACCAAAGCTTCCATCTTGGCTCAAGCTTCCCAAGCGATGCTGGCACAAGCCAACCAACAGCCGCAAGGCGTACTGCAATTGCTGCGTTAATCCTTACCCGCTTATTAGAGACCTTAGCTTGCCTAAGGTCTCTTTTTACTAAAATAAGAAAATGACATGGAGCAATCCTATGGAGAGATATATCGATATGCTTCAGAGAACGCTGGAACTTTCGGACACATGTCTGGAAGGTTTTTTATATGTTAAGGATCAGCTGGACGGAATCTACCAGGAACAGGCAACGATTCTTCTTCAAGATGCAGTGGAAGCCTTCTATAAGATGAAATTCGCGCTGGACATTATCGAAAATCAGCTTGAGGAAAATGCTCTTGACGATTATACCTCCGACATCTCCCTGGTCATGGAGCATGTTATTACGAGTCTGGAGCAGAACAACCCGGAGCTATGCGTGTATTTGTTGGAGAGCTCCGTTATCCCTGCTTTCATAACGTGGAAGAAGGAGCTTGATCGGCTTCTCCTTCCGATCTGCCATCAGTATTTACATTAGATGCTGTTATGTACCATTGAACAAGATGTCTCCGGGAAGGTACAATTCATATAAACGTGAATAAAGGAAGTGAGAGATTTGGAACGGAAGCGAGTCGTACTAGTTCCGCAATATATGCATCAGTTTTCTTGTATCGGTAGTGAATGCGAAGACAGCTGCTGCAGCGGATGGCGGGTTGAAATAGATGAAGCGACCTATAAAAAATACAATCGGATCTCGGACCGGGAGCTTTCGGCACTTGTCGATAAGAATGTGACCCGAAACCGTTCCAATTCCAACACGTTTCGTTATGCGAAGATCGTTCTGGACGAGAAGCAGCGTTGTCCTTTCTTGGATGAACAGAGCTTGTGCCAAATTCAGCTGAAGATGGGGGAAGATTATCTATCCCACACCTGCGCTACTTATCCGAGAACAGTGAATAAGGTCTATGGCAAATGGGAGAAAGCTGCAACCGTTTCCTGCCCCGAAGTTGCGCGGTTGGCACTCTTAAATCCCGATGGCATTGAGTTCGATGAGATCGAAGAGCCGATGGATCCCCGTAATGTGGTACAGCATGAAATTGCACTAAGCACGAAAAGTGATTCCATCCAGACGTACTTCTGGGAGCTCCGGATCTTCACGATCCAAACCTTGCAGAATCGAACTTATTCATTGGCGGATCGTCTGGTCATTCTGGGATTCTTCTTCCAAAAGGCACAGCAGTATGTGAATGAAAAGCGTGTAAACGAAATTCCCGCTCTGATCGCCAAATACACCAACTATATTGAAGAAGGTATTTTTGGCGAACAGCTGAAGGACATTCCAGTAAATTACGCTGTCCAAATGCAACTGCTGAAGGAGCTTACAGATATTCGGTTTGGTCATCAAATCACCAGCACCCGTTATATCGAATGCTTTAGTGAGGCTCTTTTTGCAATGGGTTATACAGCCGAGGCGACGGTTGAGGAAATTACTGAGAAGTACAAAGTATGCTATGACCAATATTATTATCCCTTCTTCAAGGATAAGGAATACATCCTGGAGAATTACCTGGTCAATCATGCCTACAAAAAGCTGTTCCCCTTCACCGTGAAGGGAAGCCTGTTCGACAATTATGTGATGCTCGTACTGAACTATGCGCTAATTAAACTCCAACTGATTGGAATGGCCGGGTTCTATAAAGAGAACTTCAACTTAGAGCACGTCATTAAGCTAACTCAATCTTTTGCCAAAGTGGTCGAGCATAACAGCCAGTATCTGAATACGGTTAAGGATGTTTTGTCGGAGCTTGAATTTACCACGCTTGCTTATATGTCGATACTGATTAAGAATTAATATGATGGATCAGACTCCGGGCCCCCGGGGTCATTTTTTTTTATGAATTACAGAGGATAGATGGTTGTTGAATTTGCTTCTAAAGAAAGTGTGTGGGTTGACCGATATAAAAAGTAACTAGTACCTATTTTATTAAGCGGGGGTAATTCCATGGCTGCAGACTTTTCTGTCGGGGGAATCGGATCTTCTCGGGGATTTGATTTCAAACCGAAACCAAATGATGCTTCCACACAATCAGACCAAGCGCCGTTACATAAAACGTCCACCATCAGGGAGCTGAAATCCGCCGAGCATAACGGCGAAATTCTCTCGATCAGCGATGAGCAGCTGGTCAAAGCAGTCGAAAAGGCGATTAAAGCTTTGGAAGGGCCATACACCAGCTTCGATATCTCGGTCCATGACGAGACGAAGCAGCTCATCGTGAAGGTCATGAACAAGGAAACAGGCGAAGTAATCCGGGAAATCCCGAACGAGAAGACATTGGACATGGTCGCCAAAATGATGGAAGTGGCCGGCATTCTCATAGACGAACGCCGATAAAGGAAACATAGGGGAGGACATTCACAATGGTTCAACGCGTAGGCGGCTTGGCCTCCGGGATCGATACGGACTCGATTATCAAAGAACTCATGACGTCTAGACGAGCACCGGTGAATAAGCTGGTGCAGAAGAAGCAGGTTATGGAATGGCAGCGTGAAGACTACCGTTCCATGAACTCGAAGATTCTGGAGTTCCGGAACAGCAAGGTGTTCGACTTCAAGAAAGAGGGCACGGTCTCGGAGAAGAAGGTGGCTGCATCGGGAGCAACCGGAGTCGTAACCGCTTCTGCGAATGCAAGCTCCGTCACGGGCACCTACAATATAGAAGTCAGCCAATTGGCTACGACGACGACCAGAATCGCTGACCCGGCATGGGAAACCACCCAAGACTCGAGTGCCTTCTTGAGTGCTGGACTGCCCACACTGATCACGGGAAGCGACAACAAGGTCAAAATCAAAGTGAACGGTACGGAGTTCACCTTCGATAAGGCGACGGATACATTGGATTCGGTTATCAGCCAGATCAACAGTAATCCGGCTGCCAAGGCAACGCTGTATTACGATTCCGCCGCGCAGAGGATCTCCGTCACATCCAAGGAAACGGGGAGCACCGCGGGCGTTATCATCGAAGATGTGAGTGGCGGCAATCTGGCTCAGCTTCTCTTCAACAAATCCTTTACAGTGAAGCCTGTTGTTGCGGATGGGTATGCAGCCGGCAATCCTCTTAAAAGCGGAGTTCTCGGTCTTAACGGCGGAGATGCCGGGAATTACACGATCAATGTGAACGGAGCCGACGTGGTGGTGAGCGAGAACGACACCATGACGGACCTGATTACGAAGATGGCCTCCCAAGGGGTTACGATGACCTATAATGCCGCAAGCAAGACCATCTCCATCGACGGTGGAACAGCGGCTATCAAGGACGTCAAAGGCAATCTGGCGGCCAAGCTTTTTAACAGTACCGGTCAGGATGCATTGGTGAAGATTAATGGAATCAGCTCGGTTCAGTCCAGCAATACCTTTAAAGTAAACGGTCTGGATCTGACACTGAACGGGCTTAGCCCATCGAACGGTTCCGGCGGAGTTGTTGCTTCCACCATTGAAGTCAAGTCCGACGTAGACAAGATTGTGGAGAACATCAAGAACTTCATCGAGGACTACAACTCCATACTGAAGACCTTGACCGATAAGATCAACGAGAATAAGTACCGCAGCTTTACTCCGCTTACAACGGAACAAAAAGCGAATATGAAAGACAAAGAAATCGAATTGTGGGAAAGCAAGGCGAAGAGCGGACAGCTGAAGAATGACAGTATCCTGTCCCAACTGGTAAATGAAATGCGCAATGCGGTTGTAACATCCGTTAACACCGGGAGCACGAAATATAAAACCTTGAGCTCCATCGGGATCACGACCGGCACCTATCAAGAAAACGGGAAGCTATACCTATCCGACGAGTCCAAGCTTCGGGAAGCGCTCGAGAAGGAGCCGGAAGCGGTCAAAGCGCTGTTCACGGTAGATGATGACGGCGCTCAGCATAAAGGTTTTGCCGAGAAGCTGTACGACATTACGTTTAATGCAATCAGCTCCATCTCCACTAAGGCGGGGACTTCGAAGTATTCCTCCTCCGATACGTTCAAGCTGAACGCCGACAGCTTAATGGGCAAGGAGCTTACGTCTCTGGATAAAGAGATCACCAACTGGAACAAGCGCTTGGTGGACATCGAAGACCGGTACTACAAGCAATTTACCGCAATGGAGACGGCGATTAATAAATATAACTCTCAGTCTACGTACCTTTCGAATAGCTTAAAATAACCAGTTAGACAAACGACAGGAGGTCGCAGGATGATTCCCTCTCCTACTAACAAATACTTGGAAACAACGATTCAAACCGCTACACCGAACCAGCTTCTGATTATGTTGTGCGACGGAGCGATTCGTTTTTGCCGTCAAGGTATTGATGCCATCGAGAAGCATGATGTGGAGGGGGCCAACCGCAACCTGTGCAAGGTGCAGAATATCGTGTCGGAGTTCGCGTTGACCCTGGATCGAAGCTCTCCCGTTGCAGAGAATCTCCTGAAGCTCTACGAGTATTTCAATGCACGCCTGATTGAGGCGAACATCAAGAAGGATCCGGAGCCGGCTAAGGAAGTACTGGGGTACCTGCTGGAGCTGAAGGAAACCTGGATGCAGGCGGCGCTAACAGCACGGGCGGCATCTCATGGATGAGCTGTTGAAGGATCTGGAGGAGCTTACGCTCGAGATCGCAGAGAAGCTGCAAGAGCTGGAATTTGAAGACCTGCTAGAGTTCGTGGACCAGCGCGAGGAGCTGCTCACGCAGCTTCGCGAGGCGGACAACGGGCAGCAGCCTCTTGCCGGGTATCAAGACCGGATCCGGAGGCTGCTAAGCCACGACGATGCGATTCTGGCCCGCATGCTGGAGCTCAAGAACGAAGCTTCCGCAGGATTGGCCAAGATCGAGCAGGGCAAACGCCAAAAAAATCGATATGAGTCCGCCTATGCCGCGGACAGCTATTTCTTTGATCAGCGGAAGTAACATCATCCGGCCGGTTCTATTTCCTATGGAGATAGAATCGGCTTTTTTTCTATGATTCTCTTAGAATTTCTGTGTATAACTAGCAGAATGTGTACATTTAACCCACACGGAACCTGTGGATAATGTGTATAACTCTGTGGATAGTCAATGAAATCAAGCTTTCTTTCCATAACCCCATGTGAATATATGGAGGATAATGTGTTTATACCGGAATTTTAAGAAAATTTAGCCGAAATCGTCTTCTTTTGTCGAACGTGCCATGGTTAGATTTATTACAATTGACATCGGTTACATCCGGTGGTATAGTCAGGTTGTGAGCAAGACTCACAGTCATTTGAACACGAAGGGAATGTTCTGCATGCAAGGTAAAGTGAAATGGTTCAACGCAGAAAAAGGTTATGGCTTCATCGAGCGTGAAGACGGTGGCGACGTATTCGTTCACTTCTCCGCTATCCAATCCGATGGTTTCAAGACCCTCGAAGAAGGCCAAGAAGTTGAATTCGACATCGTCGAAGGCGCTCGCGGTCCGCAAGCAGCTAACGTGGTAAAACTGTAATCAACCGATCCGTTGCGATCGATTGAATAGATGGTACCATAAGCAGGGAAGCACCCCGATAAGAATCGGGGTGCTTTTCTGTCCACACGAAAATGTATCCGTTTACAACCTTCACATTCCGTTCAAGAATTATTTACCGGATGGTAAAGGAATTTTGAACGGGGCGGCGAATTACAATATACTAGAGAGAGAAAGGAGGAGTTATCCATGAAATTTAACATCAGAGGCGAACGCATTGAGGTAACGGAAGCTCTACGTGAATACGTGGAGAAAAAGATTGGCCGGCTCGAGAGGTATTTCGAAGCTCCCCCTACTTCTGAAGTAAGTGTCACATTAAGCGTCGTACGCGACAAGCAAAGCGTGGAAGTCACCATCCCGTTCCCGGGCATGCTGCTTCGCGCAGAGGAGAAGGCTGCTGACATGTACGCCTCCATCGATTTGGTGGTGGACAAGCTGGAGCGCCAGATCCGTAAGCATAAGACCAAGGCCAACCGCAAGGTCCGCCAAGAAGCAGGCTACAAGAACCTCTTCAAGGAAGACATTGTTACCCCGGCCCATCTCTTGGAGGATGAAGACGACTACGAGGTGGTTCGGACCAAGCGCTTTACCCTGAAGCCCATGGATGTGGAGGAAGCCATCCTGCAGATGAACATGGTGGGACACAGCTTCTTCGTATTCGCCAACTCCGATTCCTCGCAAGTCAACGTAGTATACAAGCGTGCCGACGGGAAATACGGTCTGATCGAACCAGCCCGCTAAACCATACGAAACCTGCAAAGGCTGAGCCCGGAAGGGCTGAGCCTTTTCTTCTGTTTTGGGGTATAATGAAACTTTAATGACGGCAATCCGTATAAAGAGTGGATTGTTGCGACCGTGGTGTGAAACTGTTACAATTTCTGTATGTGTGTCCGTTGACTAACTGGATTGTTGAAAGGGGTAAACCCATGCTGGGACTCGTAAAGAAGATTTTTGGCGATGCGAATGAGCGTGAAATCAAGCGCATGTTAAAGACGGTGGAGGAGATCAATGCGCTCGAGCCGAAATATGAGGTCATGTCGGACGAGCAGCTGCGGGGCCAAACCGACGAGTTCAGAGCCCGGCTGGCCCAAGGCGAAGAGCTGGACGACCTGCTGCCTGAAGCATTCGCCGTGGTGCGTGAAGCCGGCAAGCGGGTATTGGGCATGCGGCATTTTGACGTTCAGCTGATCGGGGGTATGGTCCTTCACAGCGGACGGATCGCGGAGATGAAGACCGGTGAAGGCAAGACGCTGGTCGGTACGCTGCCGGTCTATCTGAACGCGCTGACAGGCAATGGCGTCCATCTGGTCACGGTGAATGATTACCTGGCCACCGTAGGCCATGACATGATGGGTCAAATCTATAACTTCCTGGGCATGAGAGTCGGTCTGAACCTGTCCCAGATGAGCCATGAAGAGAAGCAAATGGCGTATGCCTGCGATATAACGTACGGAACCAATAACGAATTCGGCTTCGACTACCTCCGCGACAACATGGTGCTCTACAAGGAGCAGATGGTTCAGCGTCCGCTGAACTACGCCATCGTGGACGAGGTGGACTCCATCCTGATCGACGAAGCGAGAACCCCGCTGATCATCTCGGGACAGGCCGCCAAATCGACGGAGCTCTACGTGATTGCGAATCGGTTCGTACAGACGCTGAAGGAAGAAGAAGACTACAACATCGATGTGAAGCTGAAGACCGTTACGCTGACCGAGCCCGGTGTGGCCAAGGCGGAGCGAAGCTTCGGCATCGAGAACCTGTTCGACCATGCGAACGTCACGATCAACCACCATGTGACCCAAGCGCTGAAGGCCAATGCCATCATGAAGCGCGACGTAGACTATGTGGTGCAGGAAGATGAAGTCGTCATCGTCGACGAATTCACGGGCCGTCTCATGGTCGGCCGCCGCTACAGCGACGGTCTGCACCAAGCCATCGAAGCGAAGGAAGGCATTAAGATCCAGAACGAGAGCATGACGCTGGCGACGATCACCTTCCAGAACTACTTCCGGATGTACAAGAAGCTGGCCGGCATGACCGGTACGGCGAAGACCGAAGAAGAGGAGTTCAAGAAGATCTATGGCCTCGAGGTCGTCATCGTGCCGACCAACCGTCCGATGATCCGCAAAGACATACCGGACGTGGTCTACAAGTCGGAGGCGAGCAAGTTCCGCGCCGTCGTCGAGGAGATCGTCCAACGGCACAAGAACAACCAGCCGGTGCTGGTGGGTACGGTGTCCATCGAGAACTCCGAGAAGCTGTCGGATATGCTGAAGAAGAAGGGCGTCAAGCACCAGGTGCTGAATGCCAAGTATCATAAGGAAGAGGCCGAGATCGTGGCCAAGGCGGGCCAGCCCGGCGCCGTAACCATCTCCACCAATATGGCGGGCCGCGGTACGGACATTTTGCTGGGAACGGGAGTGGCGGAGCTTGGCGGTCTGCATATCATAGGTACGGAGCGTCACGAGAGCCGCCGGATCGACAACCAGCTCCGCGGCCGTGCGGGACGCCAAGGCGACCCGGGTTCATCCCAGTTCTACCTCTCCATGGAGGATGAGCTGATGCGTCGCTTCGGCTCCGAGAACATCATGGGCATGATGGACCGTCTGGGCTTCGAGGAGGATATGCCGATTGAGAGCAAGCTCATCTCGAAGGCCATCGAATCCGCCCAGAAGCGCGTCGAGGGCAACAACTTCGATACCCGCCGCGTGGTCCTTCAATATGACGACGTCATGAATCAGCAGCGGAATATCATCTACAAGCAGCGCCGCGAGATCCTCGAGTCGGAGAATCTGCGCGAAGTGGTCTTGGGTATGATCGAGGAGACCATCGAGCGGATCGTCAACGCCCATTGTGCCGACGATGTGATTCCCGAAGAGTGGGATCTGGACGCTCTGGTGGAATTCTGCAACCGGACCTTCCTCCACGAAGGAACCATCACTCGCGATACCATCTGGGGCAAGGAAAAGGAAGAGATCATCGAATATCTCAAGGAGCTGGTCCAAACCCTCTACGCGGCACGCGAGGAGCAGTTGGGCGAGCTGATGCGCGAGTTCGAGAAGGTGGTCGTGCTCCGTGCCGTCGACTCCAAGTGGATGGATCACATCGATGCCATGGATCAGCTTCGCCAGGGCATTCACCTCCGCGCTTACGGCGGTACCGATCCGCTTCGTGAGTATCAGTTCGAGGGCTTCGAGATGTTCGGCGAGATGATCCACGCGATCCAGGAGGAAGTATCCACCTACGTCATGAAGGCGCATGTGGAGGCCAACATCGAGCGTCAAGCGGTGGCCGAGGGCCAGGCGGTGGATCCGAGCGGTGAAGCAGCTTCCCGTCCGGTGAAGGTAGCCGAGAAGATTGGACGCAACGAGCTGTGTCCTTGCGGCAGCGGCAAGAAGTATAAGGCGTGTCATGGCGCCAGCTAAATAAACGGCATAAGGTGGGGGCCGGCAAGGGTCGGCGGCGCGATGCGCTGAGACGATGCTTGCCCAGGCTCCTTCGCCGTGTGAAGACCCAATCTTAACAACGAGGTGGATGAAGCATGTTGGAGCCCGAAATCAAGCAAGACCTCCGCAATATTGCGGAGCGATTAACGAATCTTAGGGGGTCTCTTTGACTTAGATCTCAAAGAGGAGCAGATTGCGGACTTCGAGGAACGGATGTCCGCCCCCGATTTTTGGGATGATAATGACCGGGCTCAGAAGATCATTGCCGATATGAACGCGATCAAGAGCGTAGTGGAGGACTTCCGGGCCTTGAACAGCCAGTACGAGGACCTGGAGCTGACCAAGGAGCTGTACGAGGAGGAGCCGGACGAGGGTATGGCCGCGGAGCTGACCCAAGGCGTGGCGGGCCTGCTCAAGAAGCTGGAGGACTACGAGCTGCAGCTGCTCTTGAATGAGCCGTACGATAAGATGAATGCGTACCTGGAGCTTCATCCGGGCGCTGGCGGCACCGAATCCCAGGATTGGGCGGAGCTGCTGTTCCGGATGTACCGGCGTTGGGGCGAGAAGCGGGGCTACAAGGTGGAGACCGTGGATTACCTGCCGGGGGATGAAGCGGGGATCAAGAGCGTCACGCTGCTCTTCAAGGGGCACAACGCCTACGGCTACCTGAAAGCGGAGAAGGGCGTGCACCGGCTGGTCCGGATCTCCCCGTTCGATGCCTCGGGACGCCGGCATACCTCCTTTGTCTCCTGCGACGTCATGCCGGAGATCGACGAGACCATCGAGATCGAGATCCGCTCGGAGGACCTGAAGGTGGATACGTACCGGTCCAGCGGCGCCGGCGGCCAGCACGTCAATAAGACGGAATCGGCCATCCGGATCACTCACGTGCCTTCCGGCATCGTGGTGGCATGCCAGACCGAGCGCTCCCAGATTCAGAACCGGGAACGGGCCATGAATATGCTCCGCTCCAAGCTCTACGAGAAGAAGATCGAAGAGCAGCAGAAGGAAATCGCCAAGATTAAGGGCGAGCAGATGGACATTGCCTGGGGCAGCCAGATCCGCTCCTACGTCTTCCACCCGTACAGCATGGTGAAGGACCACCGGACCGGAGCAGAAACCGGGAATATCGGCGCGGTGATGGACGGCGAGATCGATTTTCTGATCGACGCGTATCTCCGCGGTCAGATCAATACCAGCCAAGACGGTGACAACGAGTAACGATCATAATAGACGGCTGACAGGATCATCCTACATGAAGAAGTCCGAACCCTGCTCCAGTGGGAAACGGAGGTCGTGTGGGATGATCTTTTTGTTCAGAATGAAGCGCGATATTGGGGAGGCAGCTAAGACAGCATGGCACAACCACGAGATCCGAACTACGTGAATACGAGAAAAAGAGAGCCGGCCATCAAGAAGGGCACGCCGGCGCATTACCTCTATGAATATACCCTTCTGGTGGCGGGATCGCTCTTGATCGCGCTCAGCTTCAACTTGTTCCTGAAGCCCAATCAGGTGGCATCGGGAGGAGTGACCGGCATCTCCGTCATCGTGCTGGAGCTGTTCGGCTTCAACACGGCACTGACCCAGTGGGCGCTGAACATCCCCCTCTTCCTGTTGGGACTGCTGTTCCTGGGCAAGCAGTTCGGCTTGAAGACGGCGGTAGGGTCCTTTGTCCTGCCGTTATTCGTTCTGATCACGCAGCACTTGGAGCCTCTGACGCATAATCTGCTATTGGCCACGATCTACGGAGGAATCGGAATCGGGGTAGGCCTGGGCATTGTATTCCGGGGGCGGGGCTCCACCGGCGGGCTGGACCTGGCCGCTCAGCTCGTGCACCGGCTCTCGGGAATCAGTCTCGGAATTGCAGTGGCCATGCTGGACGGCCTCGTTATTCTGACGGCAGGGCTGGTATTCGACGCGGAGAAGGCACTGTTCGCCCTAATCGGTCTCTATGTAACGAGCAAGACCATCGACGTGGTGCAGCTGGGCTTCGGCTATGCGAAGGTGGCGTACATTATCTCGGAGGAAGCGGAAGCGATTACGGAAGCCATCCTGCACGACCTGGACCGGGGACTGACCCGCCTGAACGGCGCTGGGGGCTATACGGGAACGGAGCGGACGGTGCTGATGGTGGTGGTCAGCCAGACGGAGGTCAGCCGCTTGAAGGAACTGGTCCGGAATGTGGACCCGTCGGCCTTCGTCATCATCAGCGAAACGCGTGAGGTGTTGGGCGAAGGCTTCAAGCTGCATACCTGACGGCGGGAGGCGGCAAACGGCTTGATTCGAGTCCGGGTGCCGTCTTCTGCTATACCGGGACTGGCGCGGAAGAAGCGAATGATGTGCTGAAAAAAACGTAGAAATATTCGTTGAATTTTCATACAACCGCACGTATAATAATACATATCTTTTTTATGGTCGGAAGGAAAGGAAGGGTTCCAACATGAGTGCTACCCCATGCAGAGTCGCCATCGTCGGCTCCACCGGCTACGGCGGTGTCGAGTTAATCCGTCTAATCTTGCAGCACCCGCTGGCACGCATTACCTCCGTTATCTCATCGTCGACCTCCGGGGTGCCGGTATCCGACGGATATCCCCACTTGAATGAGATTATCGTCGATAAGCTGGATGCGGTCGATGTAGGCCTCATCAAGGAGAAGGCGGATGTGGTCTTCACCGCCACGCCTTCCGGCATCAGCGCCAAGCTGGCTCCGCAGCTGCTGGATGCGGGGCTGAAGGTCATCGACCTGTCGGGGGACTTCCGGTTGAAGTCCGGCGAGCTCTACGAGCAATGGTATAAACATACGCCCGCGGAGGCCGCCTACCTGGAGCAGGCCGTCTACGGCCTTGCCGAGGTCTACGGGGACGATGTGAAGGGCGTACCCTTCATCTCCAACCCGGGCTGTTATCCGACGGCCACCCTGCTGGGACTGATTCCGGCGGTGAAGGCCGGCTGGATCGATCCGGCGACGATCATCATCGACGCGAAGTCCGGAGTCTCCGGCGCAGGCCGGGGCTTGTCGCTCAACGTGCATTATTCGGAGATCAACGAGAATTTTATGGCCTACAAGGTCAACAAGCATCAGCATATTCCGGAGATTGAAGCCGTCCTTGCGCGTGTGACGGGACGCGATATCCCCGTGACCTTCACGACACACCTGGTTCCGATGACCCGGGGCATTCTGTCCACCATGTATGCCACGCTGCAAGGCAAGTACAACGAGGACGATTTCATCCGGTTGTACCGGGAGTTCTATCAGGACCGGAGGTTCGTCCGGATCCGGAACAAGGGCAAGTGGCCGGCTACGAAGGAAGTATGGGGATCGAACTATTGCGACATCGGGTTTGCTGTGGATGAGCGGACCGGGCGGGTGACCATCCTGTCGGCCATCGATAACCTGATGAAGGGCGCTGCAGGGCAAGCGGTGCAGAACTTGAATCTGATGATGGGCTGGGACGAGGGCACGGGCTTGGCGTTCACGCCGGTTTATCCATAATACCGAGGCACTGGGGGAGAAGAAACGATGACGGAGCTGTTCGCCGTTGTGGAAGGCGGGGGAATTACCACCCCGAAGGGGTTTAGGGCCGGTGGCCTGCATTGCGGCTTGAAGAAAACGGAGCGCCACGACTTGGGCATCATCGTCTGCGATGTGCCGGCTGCGGCGGCGGGAGTCTACACGACCAACCAGTTCCAGGCGGCGCCGCTCAAGGTAACCCGGGAGAGCATCGGCCAGGACGGCAAGCTGCAGGCCATGCTGGTCAACAGCGGCAATGCCAATGCGTGCACCGGCAAGCAGGGCGAAGCGGACGCTTATGAGATGCGGGCGCTGGCGGCGCAGGCTTTTGGCGTGGAGCTCCATCATGTAGGCGTCACCTCGACGGGCGTCATCGGCGAACTGCTTCCCATGGAGAAGGTGCGCAAGGGCGTAGCGGGACTTCCCGGTGCGGTGAGGGCGGACGGCAGCTACGATTTCTGCCAGGCCATCCTGACCACGGACCTGGTTCAGAAGATGACTTGCGTCCGGGTGAAGGTCGGCGGGCGCGACATATACATCGCCGGGGCGGCAAAAGGCTCCGGCATGATCCATCCCAACATGGCCACCATGCTGGGCTTCATCACCACCGACGCGGAGATCAGCGGGGCGGAGCTGCAGAAGCTCCTGAGCGAAGTGACGGATACGACGTTCAACATGATCACGGTCGATGGGGATACGAGCACCAACGACATGGTGGTGGCTATGGCAAGCGGCACGGCTGGAGGCGGAGAGCTGACGGCCGCTCACCCGGACTATGAGGCGTTCGCAGCCGGCTTCCGCTACGTTGGAGAGTACCTGGCCAAGGCGATTGCCAAGGACGGCGAAGGGGCGACGAAGCTCATCGAGGTGAACGTGGCCGGGGCGGAGACCCAGGATGCGGCAAGGGCCATCGCCAAGACGGTCATCGGCTCGTCGCTGGTTAAGTCGGCCTGCTACGGCGCAGACGCCAACTGGGGCCGCATCATTGCGGCGGTAGGCCGCGCGGGCTATCCGGTGAACGTGGAGACCGTGGACATCCGCCTCGGAGACATCGTCACCCTCGAGCAGTCCCGTCCGGTCCGGTTCGACGAGGAGAAGGCGCTGGAGTACCTGAAGGGCGACTTCGTCCAGATCTTTGTCAGCCTGCATATGGGCAAGGAAGCGGCGACGGCGTGGGGCTGCGATCTGACGTATGAATACGTGCGGATCAATGCAGCTTACCGGACATAAGAAGGAGCGGGAGCAGGAGATGGGGAACCACAAGGCGGAGCCATCCGCATACGTGATGAAATGCGGGGGCAGCACGCTTGCGGCGCTGCCGGACCGTTTTTTCGAGGATATGAAGAACTTGGCGGAGGAAGGGTACACGCCGGTCATCGTGCATGGCGGCGGACCCGCCATCTCGGATACGCTCGGCAAGCTGGGCATTGAGACGGAGTTCGTCGGCGGACTCCGGAAGACCAACGAAGCGGTGCTGGACGTGGTGGAGATGGTGCTGGCCGGCAAGATCAACAAGGAGATTGTCCGGCGGATCCAATTGTCCGGCGCACAGGCAGCCGGGCTGTCCGGCGTGGACGGACGCCTGATCCAGGCGGTGCCGGTAGCCAACGCCCACGAGATAGGCTTGGTGGGAGACGTCTCCCATGTGAATGCGGAGCTGATCCGAGGCATCGTGAACCTGGGCTACATCCCGGTGATCGCGCCGATCGGCCTGGGAGAAGACGGCGGGCAGCGGTACAACATCAACGCCGATACGGCGGCAGGGGCGGTGGCTTCCTATCTGGGTGTGCCCCGTTTAGTGGTCGTCACCGATGTTCCTGGCATCCTGAAGGTGCAGGAGGACGGCTCCAAGAAGGTGCTGCCGGTGGTGACCGTGGCGGAGATCGAAGCGATGATCGCGTCGGGCGACATCTACGGCGGCATGATCCCGAAGGTGCGGGCGGCCATCCAGTGCATCCAAGGCGATGTGCAGGAGGTCGTCATTGTAGACGGCTCCGAGCCCGAAGTATTGAGTAAGGCCATCAAGACCGGTTCCGTTGGAACCCGGATCATCCGGTAAGGCCGTTTAGGCCCATCAATGGAAGGAGAGTGAACGAGATGAACGGACAAAGTGCGATTTTTCCCTCTTATGCACGTTACCCCATCACGATCGTTAAGGGTGAGGGCAGCCGGCTGTGGGATGCGGACGGCAAGGAGTATCTGGACCTGATGAGCGGTCTGGCGGTGACCAACCTGGGGCACTGCCCGCAGCGGGTGAAGGAGAAGCTGGTGGCCCAGCTTGATGTGCTGTGGCATGCCAGCAACCTGTTCCATACCCCGAACCAGGAGAAGCTGGCCGGGATGTTGACGGCGAACAGCTGTGCGGACTACGTGTTCTTCTGCAACAGCGGCGCCGAGGCCAACGAGGCGGCCATCAAGCTGGCCCGCCGGTACAACAGCAAGGTGCTGGGCAACGAGCGCTACGAGATCATCACGTTCCACCAGTCCTTCCATGGCCGGACGCTGGCCACCCTGACCGCCACCGGACAGGATAAGGTGAAGGAAGGCTTCCACCCGCTGCCGGAGGGCTTCGTCTATGCGCCCTACAACGATGTGGCGGCACTGCGCTCCTATATCAGCGATAAGACGTGCGCCATCATGCTGGAGATGGTCCAGGCAGAGGGCGGGGTCATTCCGGTGCAGCAGGATTTCATCGATGAGATCGTCAAGCTGTGCAAGGAGTTCGACCTGCTCCTGATCGTGGATGAGATCCAGACGGGAATGGGGCGGACCGGCAAGCTGTTTGCCTATGAGCATTACGGCATCGAGCCGGATATCTTCACCCTGGCCAAGGGGATTGCAAGCGGCGTTCCCATGGGAGCCATGCTGGGCAAGGCCAAGCTGCGCGACGCCTTCACGGCGGGGGCCCACGCCTCCACCTTCGGCGGCACGCCGCTGGCCACCTCGGCGGCCATCGCGACCCTGGAGGTCCTGCTGGAGGATCGTCTGCCGCAGCGCGTCCAGGAGATGGGCGAGTATACGGTGGCGAAGCTGCAAGAAGGCACGGCCGGCAATCCGCTGGTGAAGGAAGTGCGCGGCTTGGGCCTGTTGATCGGTGTGGTCTGCACCCAGCCCGTGGCGGACGTGATCAAGGACATCCACGCGGCAGGCGTGCTCGTGGTTCCGGCGGGGCCTAACGTGGTGCGCCTCCTGCCGAATTTCCTGGTTACGAAGGAAGAGATCGACAAGGGAACGGCCGTGATCTGCCAGGTTCTCGCGAAGCATGCGGAGAAGGCGGCGGCGGTGCAGTCCTAAGGCGGAGCCACTCGGCACCGCAACCGAATGACGAAATGGAAATAACAGACTCTATATGACGAAAGGGGCTGCACCCGTTGGCGCAATCCTTGGAACAGAAATTCGTATTCACCGGCCGCGACTTCCTCGATCTGGACGATTACACCAGTGAAGAGCTGCGCTATCTGCTCGACCTGGCCATCGACCTGAAGAAGAAGCAGAAGGCCGGAGAGGTGTACCACCCGCTGAAGGGCAAGACCCTGGGCATGATCTTCGAAAAATCCTCCACCCGGACCCGCGTCTCCTTCGAGGTGGGCATGTACCAGCTGGGCGGCCATGCGCTGTTCTTAAGCCGCAACGATCTGCAGATCGGCCGGGGCGAGCCCATCTCCGATACGGCTCAGGTGCTAGCCCGTTACTTGGACGGCATCATGATCCGGACCTTCGCGCACACCACTTTGACGGATCTGGCAAAGTATGCTAACATTCCGGTCATCAACGCTTTGACCGACTGGTCCCATCCGTGCCAGGCCATGGCCGACTATCAGACCGTGCTGGAGGAGAAGGGCCGTCTGGAGGGCCTGAAGATCGCCTTCGTCGGCGACGGCAACAATATGGCCCACTCCCTGATGATGGGCGCGGCCAAGTTCGGCATGACCTGCGCCATCGCCTCTCCGGAGGGCTACTGGCCGGCGGACGAGATGACGAAGAAGAGCCAAGAGGTGGCTTCCCAGACCGGAGGCCATATCCTGGTGACGGCCGATCCCAAGGAAGCCATCGCCGATGCCGACATCGTCTATACGGACGTATGGGCCAGCATGGGCATGGAAGAGGAGCAGAAGATCCGGGAGAAGGCCTTCGCCGCCTACCAGGTGAACGAGGAGCTGGTGCGCTACGCCAAGCCGGACTACATGTTCCTGCATTGCCTGCCCGCCCACCGGGGCGAGGAAGTCAGCGCAGGCGTCATCGACGGCAGGAACTCCCGCATCTTCGACGAAGCGGAGAACCGCCTGCATGCGCAGAAGGCCATCATGGCCGCCATCATGTAAGGCTGCAAGGAATGCCAGCATCACATCACCATCATGCCGATAACGTCTTGGCCCCCGGGGCAGGCTTATCGGCTTTGACATGAATATATGGAGAGGGGAACACCGTACCATGGCTAAGCAAAAAATCGTCCTCGCCTACTCCGGCGGACTGGACACCTCCGTCATCCTGGCATGGCTCAAAAACACCTACGACGCCGAAATCATCACCTTCACCGCCGACATCGGCCAGAAGGACGAGCTGGACGGCCTGGAGGAGAAGGCGCTGAAGACCGGCGCGACCAAGGTGTACATCGACGACCTCCGCGCGGAGTTCGCTCAAGACTTCATCTACCCGATGTTCCAAGCAGGAGCCATGTACGAAGGCCAATATCTGCTCGGTACCAGCATCGCCCGCCCGCTGATCGCCAAGCGCATGGTGGAGATCGCCCGTGCAGAGGGCGCTACCGCCATCGCTCACGGCGCCACCGGCAAGGGCAATGACCAGGTGCGCTTCGAGCTCACCGCGGCGGCTCTGGCACCGGAGCTGGAGGTCATCGCGCCATGGCGTCTGGACGAGTTCCGGGAGCAGTTCCCGGGCCGCGCCGAGATGATCGCCTACGCGGAAGCGAACGGCATCCCGGTTCAAGCCTCCGCGGCCAAGCCGTATTCCACGGACCGCAACCTGCTGCACATCAGCTTCGAGAGCGGCATCCTGGAGGATCCGTGGTTCGATCCGAGCGCCGAGTCCAACGAAGGCATGTACGTGCTGTCCGTCTCCCCGGAGCGGGCGCCGGACCAGGCGGAGTACATCGAGCTTACGTTCGAGAAGGGCGACTGCGTCGCCATTAACGGACAGAAGCTCTCTCCGCTGGAAGTGATGGAGACGCTGAACGAGCTGGGCGGCAAGCACGGCATCGGCCGCGTGGACATGGTGGAGAACCGCTTCGTCGGCATGAAGAGCCGCGGCGTGTACGAGACCCCGGGCGGCACCATCCTGTTCACCGCCCACCGCAAGATGGAGTCCATCACCATGGATCGCGACGTCATGCATCTGCGCGACTCCCTGATTTCCAAGTATGCCTCCTTGGTATACAACGGTTTCTGGTTCGCACCGGAGCGTCTGGCGCTGCAGGCGCTCGTCACCGAGAGCCAGAAGAACGTCACCGGCACCGTCCGCCTGAAGCTGTACAAGGGCAATATCATCGGCGCCGGCGTGAAGAGCCCGGTGAGCCTGTACAACCCGGACATCGCCACCATGGAAGCCGATCCGACCAAGGCGTACAACCAGAACGACGCTACCGGCTTCATCCGCCTGAACGCCCTTCGTCTGAAGGTGGCTTCCGGTGTGGAGCAGAACGCGAAGAAGTAAATGCGGCTTGGGGCTGGCAACGGCCCCGGCCTGAGAGAATCAGAAGCGACCGCGCCAGCAGCGGGCTGCCGGTTCATCCCGGCGGCTCGCTTTATGCCTATATTGGCGCATGATCAGGAGGGTCTAGAAACCGTGTCTAAACTGTGGGGCGGACGTTTTACGAAGAAAACCGACCAATTGGTAGAGGAATATACCGCATCGATCACCTTCGATAAGGAGCTGGCCGAAGAGGACATCCAAGGCAGCCTGGCCCACGTGGCCATGCTGGGCAAGTGCGGCATCCTGCCCTTGGAGGACGTGGAGAAGATCACCGACGGGCTGCATCTGGTGCTGAACCGGATCCGCCGGGGCGAGCAGGAGTTCTCCATCTCCGACGAGGACATCCACATGAACATCGAGAAGGCGCTGATCGACGAGATCGGCCCCGTCGGCGGCAAGCTCCATACCGGACGCAGCCGGAATGACCAGGTGGCCACCGACATGCACCTGTACCTGCGCAAGCGGGTCGTGGGCTTCGTCGGCCTGCTGGGCAAGCTGCAGGAGGCGCTGATCGGCCAGGCGCAGCAGCATCTGGACACCATCCTGCCGGGCTATACCCACCTGCAGCGGGCGCAGCCCATTCTGTTCGCCCATCACATGATGGCGTACGTCTCCATGTTCCAGCGGGACATCGAGCGCCTGCAGGACAGCTACAAGCGCATCAACGCTCTGCCGCTGGGCGCCGGCGCCCTGGCCGGCACCACCTTCCCCATCGACCGGCACTTCGTGGCGTCGAGGCTGGGTTTTGAGCGGGTGTATGAGAACAGCCTGGACGCGGTGAGCGACCGGGACTTCATCCTGGAGTTCCTCTCGAACGCCTCTATGATCATGATGCACCTGTCCCGCCTGTGCGAGGAGCTGGTGCTGTGGTCCAGCACGGAATTCGCTTTCGTAGAACTGGACGACGCCTTCTGTACGGGCTCCAGCATCATGCCGCAGAAGAAGAATCCGGACGTGGCCGAGCTGGTCCGCGGCAAGACGGGCCGGGTATACGGCAACCTGATGGGTCTCCTGACCGTGCTGAAATCGCTGCCCTTGGCCTACAACAAGGACATGCAGGAGGACAAGGAAGGCATGCTCGACACCGTGAAGACCTTGGACGGTGCCCTGCAGCTGTTCGCCCCGATGATCTCCACCATGAAGGTCAACAAGGAGCGGATGCGCCAGGCGGTGAACCAGGACTTCTCCAACGCCACGGACATCGCGGATTACCTGGTGAACAAGGGCATGCCGTTCCGACAGGCCCACGAGGTGATCGGCAAGCTGGTACTCTACTGCATCCAGAACAAGAAGTATCTGCTGGATCTGGCCATCAGCGAGTTCCAGGACTTCTCCAAGCTGTTCGGGGACGACATCTATACCGTGCTCCAGCCGGAGCATGTGGTGAATGCGCGCAACGTGTACGGCGGTACCGCCTCCCAGCAGGTGGCTGGCGCCATCGAGCGGGCCTCCGCCTCTCTAGCGGAGACGGTGAAATGGTTCGAGGACTATGTGGAGAAGAGCAAGTAAAGAAATGGCTGGATGAAATCAATCGAGCCGGCAACAAGAAGACCCTGATTCCGTCCGCAACCGGCGGAGGATCAGGGTCTTTCGTTGTGATCGGTCCAGGCTGGACCGGGCCGTCTACTTCACATTCAGCTGGATGCTGCCGGTGTCGGACCGGGCCTTAATGAGTGGGCCCCCGCCGTTCAGCTTGCCGAGGAGCCGGTGCTTCTCCTTCGACTGGTAGTCGAAGGGGCCGGAAGAGGCGGTGGCGTTGGTTCTCCCGGTGTCCGAGGCAAAGTCCACCGTGAGAGGCGCCGCTTGGGCCAGCGTCAGCTGAATATCGCCGGTATCGGTCCGGAGATCAATACCGCCTTTCAGCGCGCTGAGGTCCGCGTAGAGATCTCCCGTATCGGAGCTGAGATCCAGCTCCGCATCGATTTTGCGGAGGCGCATGGTGCCGGTATCGCTGGTAGCCGTAAGCCGCTTGCCGGTGTATTCCTCCAGTGTAATGCCGCCGGTGTCGGTCTTCAGGTCCAAGGTATCCGAACGGATGCCGGATAAGGTGATCGTGCCGGTATCGGTATGGACCTTCAAGGACCGGTAGGCGTGATCCGGAAGCTCCACCGTCACCTTCAGGTCGTTGTTGAACCAGGTCAGCACCTGGCCCACATCGATGCCCACATTGTAAGGCTTGGTGGTGCGGACCACCGCTTCCGCAGACGCGCCGTTGTCCCCGGCCGTCAAGGTTACATTCATGTACTTGGCATAGGATTCGTGGATCGTGCCTGTCAGATGAACGCGGATGTCGCCGGTGCTGCCTTTGACGAAGGTTACGTCCGGCGTGGTAGCCGTGATGGCGAAGGATTGGAGGGCGCTGCCGTCCAGATGCTCTTCGATATCGACGGGAACGGTCTCCTCCGTAAGGGCACCCTGCTTATGCAACAGCAGCAGGCCACCGGCGCCGACGACGACGCAGATCAAGGCGGCCAGTGCGAGCTTCTGCATATTCCATAGGATTCTCATGGCTTACTCCCCCTTAATCAGCTTCAGATTCAGCCGGATGTAACGTTGGGTCAGCTTCAGGAAGCCGCGGTTGATCTTCCAGAGGCCAATGCCCATCAGCACGCCTGCGCCGGTCAGCAGGAGGGCGGTGAACACCTCCGTCAGCAGCAGCGTCAGAGAGGTCGGGACTCCGGTGCCGAACAGAATCCAGATGGAGCTGAAGGTGAACAGGAACGAGAGCACGGAGAAGGTGAACAAGAGCGCCGCCACCGTAAGGAACGGAGCCAAGACCACGATCAGGTTGAAAAACAGGAGCGCCACGGTAGAGGCGACGGACCGTACCCCGTTCCGGGCGGTCAGCCCCAGGTCGGCGCCTATCCGGGAGGGCTCCGAAGCTTGGGGAGGCATGGGCACGGGCACGTAGCCCAGGGATTCGATAATCTCTCTCTCGGACTTGCCGCTCAGCTCTGCCTGGCGGAACAGGTCCTCATAGACGCGGATGATATTCTGCTGCTCCTCGTAAGGCAATCCTCTCAGCCGATCCTGCAGCTGGAGAAAGAAGGCGGCCTTTGACATGAACGATCCCTTCTTCTCATAGACGATAAAGTTGCTGTGAGTCAAAGATACACCAACTCAGTCACAAGAGACCAGTAACTGCGGTCATGTGACAGTCACAACTTCACCGGAAGCGGGGCTCTCCGACGCCGTCCTCCAGCACCCCAGGCCCTTCGGGCGCCCCCGGCTCGGAGGAGCCGCCGGCTGTTCCGCCTACTGCGATCAGCGAGGCTTGGGGCAGATAGCGGTCCCGCGAGATCCGCTCCTTGGAGAGGATGACGCCGTTCTCCAGCTTCGTGCGGTAGGTCTCCACCACGTAGCCGGGCTTGCCCTGCTGGAGGACTTCGCGGCGTCCGGGCTTCAGATTGGGGTTGACCACGGTTTTGACCGGGGCGGGAAGCTCCTCGAGCGTGACGGATTCGATCTCGTAGCGGACCGACTCCGGCATGCGGCCGAACAGCTTGACGGTCAGCTGGTCGGACTCGACGGCGGTGCGGATCAATAGATACGCCCCCGTACTGTTGCGGAAGCGGAAGTTGATGTTGCCGTCGCTGAAGGTGGCATCCTGCCCCAAGGGGGCGTAGCTCACCGGCAGGGAGTGGTTGCGCCGCTCCACGACGGCAAGCCCCGCCCGGAGGACGGCGTTGTATAAAGTGGTCGAGACCTGGCAGATACCGCCGCCGATGCCGGGCGTCAGCTTGCCGTTGAAGATGACCGGCGCCTCCCGGAAGCCGAAGCGGGTCTCCGCCTCCCGGATGGCGGGCGCGTAGTCGAACACCTCGTCCGGGGCCAGCAGCCGATCATGGACGGCCTTGGCGGCAGAGGTGATGTTGTGGAGGCGGCCGGGACCGCCGGGGGCGATGGCGGTCGAGAACTCCATGATCTTGCGGTCGATGCCCTGGGCGGCCAGCCGTTCGTAGGTATCGGGGGCCCGGAGCTCCGTAAGGGGCAGCTCGATATGGACGGGGCCGAGGGGCTTAGAGATCCGCGGCGCGGGAGCGGTACGGCCGTCATGGCTGACGCTGGGGCCGCCCTCTGGGCGCCGGTCCCCGCCAGGCTCCTCCGGCGCCGTTCCGGAGGCGCTCCACAGCCCCATCCAATCGGCGGCCAGGAGCCTGCCGCGGAGCGCCTCCAGATCGACGCGGTACACCGGCACGTCGGGAATGATGTGGACGCGGTCCTCCGCCGTAATGGTCCGCCGGGCCGGCACGGGCCTGGCGGCCTGCAGCTCCGCCCAGGAGGAGGCCACGTATTGGAGGTACGCGGCCTCCTCCAGCGAGAGCGCCGGGGCCGCATCCGTGCCGCGGAGCTGGAACCGGCGCCAGGCGCGGCGGAACGCGCCGCCCTGCTCCAGCCGGTCCAGCGCCGCTTCGGCGGCCGACAGGTCCCACCGCAGGCCCAGGCTGCGGAAGGTGCCCTCCCGGCCGGCGGCTTGCTCCCGGTTCGTGTCGAACCGGATCGGCACCGCCTCCAGGGCCAGGCTCCGCTCCCGCAGGCGCGCCCGGGCCTCGTCCAGCGTAAGGCCGGACAGCGGCAGACCGCCGGCCGTGAAGCCATCCGGCACCTTGGGGCTGAGCCCGTAGGCGCGGAGGCCCAAGGCGGCGGCCAGCAGCAGGGCGGCGCCGGCTGCGGTCATGAGGGTGAGGCGCTGCTGCATGGGGGCGCCCTCCTTTTTTTGTGCGGAACGGCTTGATCGTGCTTGTACTCGATGTATATGTGCGCGTCCGGGCGAATATATCAAGGTCGGTAAGGGATGCGGCAGAGCGGGGTGGACCCTGCCTGACGCCAATTGAGAAAAATGTGTAAAATGCAGGGAAATCGCGGGGGGAACGAAGGATTTTCACTTTTTGTGTCGAAGTTTTATAGGCTGATGATACCCGGAGGACTAGAGGAGCCGGGAGAACGATAACGACAGAGTGGATGTGATAGCGTGATCGAAATGCAGGACGTGTGGAAAACCTACCCGGACGGTACACACGCCATTCGAGGCATTAACCTGAAAGTGGACCGCAACGAATTCGTCTATGTGGTCGGCCCTTCCGGCGCCGGAAAGTCGACCTTCATGAAAATGATATATCGCGAGGAAAGACCGACCAAAGGGCAGATTTTTGTCAACGGGTTCAACCTCGCCAAGCTGAAGCAGCGAAAGATTCCGTACCTCCGCCGCAACATCGGGGTCATCTTCCAGGACTTCCGCCTGCTGCCCAAGCTGACGGTGGCTGAGAACGTGGCCTTCGCCATGGAGGTTATCGAAGCTCCGAAGAAGCTGATCCGGAAGCGCACCCTGGAGGTGCTGGATCTGGTGAAGCTCCGCGAGAAGGCGGACTCCCTGCCGACCCAGCTGTCCGGCGGCCAGCAGCAGCGGGTGGCCATCGCCCGCGCCATCGTCAACAATCCGTCCGTGATCATCGCGGACGAACCGACGGGAAACCTGGACCCCGAGACCTCGTGGGATATCATGAAGCTGCTGGAGGAGATCAACTACCGCGGCACCACCATCATCATGGCCACCCACAACAAGGAGATCGTCAACACCATCCGCAAGCGCGTCATCGCCATCGAGAACGGCCTGATCGCGCGGGACGAAGCGAGAGGGGAGTACGGCTATGAAGATTAGTACGATCGGCCGCCACTTCCGCGAAGGCACTCGCAGCCTCATCCGCAACGGCTGGATGACGTTCGCCTCGATCTCGGCGATCTCGATCTCGCTGTTCGTGCTGGGCATCTTCCTGCTCTTGGCCGTCAACGTGAACTACATGTCTTCTCAGGTAGAGAACCAGGTGGAGGTCAAGGTCTACCTGGACGTGAATCTGCCGCAGGAGAACGTTGCGAAGCTTCGGACGGAGATGGAGGCCATCGGCAACGTGGATGAAGTCATCTTCGTGTCGAAGGAAGAAGGTTTGAAGCTGATGCGGGAGCGGATGGGCGAGACCGGCGAGAAGGTGCTGGAAGGTATGGACGGCGAGAATAACCCGTTGAACGATGCCTTCACCGTACGCGTCAAGGACCCCCACGCCGTGAAGGAGGTGGCGGACGCCATCACCGCACTGAACAACGGCCGGACGCCGAAGCCCATCGTGAAGGTCAATTACGGCGCGGACATGGTCGAGAACCTGTTCAAGGTGACCTCGATGATCCGCAATGTGGGTCTGGTTCTGGTCGGGTGTCTGGCGCTGACCGCCATGTTCCTGATCTCCAACACCATCAAGCTGACGATCATGGCCCGCAACCGGGAGATCAAGATCATGAAGCTGGTGGGTGCGACCAACAGCTTCATCCGCTGGCCGTTCTTCATCGAAGGAGCCATGCTGGGCATCATCGGATCGGTAATTCCCGCGGCCATTCTCTCCCTGGGGTATTGGAAGCTCATCGAAACCAGCCGTTCGAGCATGGAGACGTTCATGATGGAGATGAAGCCCTTTGACGCCGTCTATCTGCAGCTGTCCGCCATCCTGATCGGGATTGGCATCGGCATCGGCATCTGGGGAAGCATGCTGTCCGTCCGCAAGTACCTGCGCGCCTGATCTTCCGCCCGGATGCGGGCGCCGCCGCAGGACAAGCCTATACCACGATAGAGCACGTAGGAGGAGACCGTTCGTGAAAAAAGGTATCGTCGCCCCGCTTATCGCCGTCACGGCGGCAGCCGGCCTGTTGCTTGTGCCGCTCCAGGGCTATGCGGGCGTCCAACAGGACCTGCAAAGACAAATCGACCAGATCGCCCAGCAGGAGGCCGCCAACCAGAGGAAGCAGCAGGAGGCGGACAAGAAGGCCGAGCAGCTGAAGGGCAAGATCGAGCTAGAGAAGAAGAATTACGCCCAGCTGAAGGCGGATATCGAGCAGCAGGGCAAGCAGCTGGAGGATCTGAACAAGCAGCTGGGGGATGTGAACAAGCAGCTGAACGACGCCGCCCAGAAGCTGGGTGAAGCGGAGAAGCGGGTCGAATCTCGTGACAGCATGCTGCGCTCCCGGGTGCGGCTTATGTATATGAACGGCTCCGTCTCTTATATGGAGGTTCTGCTCAGTGCGACAAGCTTCGGCGACTTCATCGAGCGCTTCCAGAACCTGAAGACCATCGTGACGAAGGATGAGGAGATTCTCGAGGCCAACATTCACGATAAGGAGACGATTGCGCTCGAGAAGAAGGAGATCGAGAAGAAGCTGTCGGAGGTTAAGGGCCTCTACGCCCAAGCCGAAGCCGTGAAGCAGAATCTGCAGAAGCAGGAGAAGCAGAAGGAGGTCGCCATCGCCAGCCTCTCCAAGCAGGAGAAGGACGCGGAGGAGATCAGCGAGGAAGCGGAGAAGGCCGTGGAGAATCTGGTCAAGCAGAAGCAGGCCCTCCGCAACAAACTGTTGGAGGAGCAGCGCAAGGAGGCTGCGGCCAAGTCCGGCAAAGCTCCGTCGTCGAAGCCGGCTTATTCCGGCGGCAAGCTGGCTTGGCCGGTGCCGGCCAGCACCACCATCACATCGGAATTCGGCTACCGGATCGATCCGATCGCCAAGGTTAACAAGCTTCACAAGGGCATGGACATCGCGGCGCCGAAAGGCACCACTATCGTTGCAGCGGATGACGGCACGGTGATTCTGGCCTCCTGGGTGTCCGGCTACGGCAATACCGTGGTTATCGACCATGATAACGGACTGGTGACGTGGTACGGGCACATGTCCGCCATTAGCGTCAGCGAAGGCGATACGGTGAAGCGGGGCTCCAAGGTGGGCGAGGTGGGCTCCACCGGGGATTCCACCGGCAACCACCTGCACTTTGAGGTGCGTACGGACGCCGGGCCGCAGAATCCGCGGCCTTATGTTGGGCTGTAAGCGGCGTACACTAATAATAAGACCTGGCTTGTCATATACTACCCAGAGTACGGCAGCAGAGTCAGAAGGTGGTGTTCGATTTGGTGTTTCGCGGAAGAACGGTATTGGCGTTCTTGCTGCTCGGCATGTTCGCCAGCAGCATCCTGACCCTGACGATCGTAGAACCGTCCGGATCCGGGATGGAGCAAGTGAAGGCCGTGGCCGCTCCGACCGCCGCCCCGGCAGAAGGCTTATCACAGGCGGATTTGAACAAGCTTTCTACGACGTACAGTCTGATCAAGTCCAAATATGTATCCGCAGTGGATCATGACAAGCTGTTGAACGGCGCCATCCACGGCATGGTGGAAGCGCTGGACGATCCGTTCACCTCCTACATGGACCCGAAGGAAGCCAAGCAGTTCGAGGAAACCATCAGCGCCTCCTTCCAAGGCATCGGCGCAGAGGTCTCGCTGGAGGACGGGCGGGTCACCATCGTGTCGCCCATGAAGGAATCGCCGGCGGAGAAGGCGGGAATTCGGGCCAACGACGTGATCCTGAGCGTCAATGGCGAGAAGCTGGAGGGTCTGACCCTGACCCAGGCCGTCATGAAGATTCGCGGGCCCAAGGGAACCCAGGCCAAGCTGTCCATCATGCGAAGCGGCACCACGGAGCCCGTGGAGGTCATCGTCGTACGGGATGATATTCCGGTGGAGACGGTCATCGGAGAGATGATCACGCCGACCGTCGGTAAGCTGGAGATCCGCCAGTTCTCCAGCAACACCGCGGTCCGCTTCAAGGAAGAGCTGAACCGGCTGGAGAGCAAGGGGATGAAGGCCCTTGTGATCGACGTCCGGAACAACCCGGGAGGCCTGCTTCCCGTGGTGGTCGAGATCGCGGAGAATTTCGTGGCCAAGGGCAAGCCCATCGTCCAGATCGAGGACCGGGACGGCAAGCGGGTACCGACCAATTCGGAGGCGGCTTCGGCGCCGAAGCATCTGCCGGTGGCCGTGCTGATCAACAAGGGTAGCGCCAGCGCATCGGAGATTCTGGCCGGCGTCTTCAAGGATACGGGCCTCGGCAAGCTGGTCGGGGAGACCACCTTCGGCAAAGGAACCGTCCAGGTAACCTTCGAGAAGGAGATGGGGGACGGCAGCAACATCAAGCTGACCACCTACAAGTGGCTGACCCCGAACGGCACGTGGATCCACAAGAAAGGCATCGACCCGGACGTGAAGGTGGAGCAGCCGGCCTATTACCAAGTGATGCCCTTCAGCAAGAAGACGGTGCTGAAGCCGGACATGAACCATGACGATGTGAAGAGCCTTCAGCTGATCCTGGAGGGGCTCGGTTATAAGCCGGACCGTACGGACGGTTACTTCAGCGAGAAGACCGCCGCCGTGCTGAAGGAGTATCAGCGTGCCAACGGGCTTCCCGTTAGCGGAGAGGCCGACAACGCAGTCATGGATAAGCTGGAGAAGGATATCGTGGTGAAGCTCCGGGATCCGAAGAGCGACCTGCAGCTGAATGAGGCGTTGAAGGTGCTGGGGGCCCAGCCTTAAGAAGGTTTGGGTTTCGGTGGAAAAGCAAGCGCAAGGCAGGAATCTTAGCCGCTGCGTCGAATGTATGGGAAGGTGGGGTTTTTGGGCCCTGCCTTCCCTTTTTTTTGCTGCTGAACGGGCCGTTACGGTCCTGTGATATGACCTCATGAATAAGGAGCTGATCGGTCTTGGACATGGCATGGACCCTGCTCACCGGCTTGGGAGAAGCGGTGCTCAGGCTCCTGATCCACCCCTTCTTCTATCTGGGCCTGGTTCTCATTCTCCTGCAGTACCGCAGGCAGATCCAACTGGAGCGCAAGCTCTTCCACGTGCGTCTGCATTATCTGTTCATAGAGGCTTGGCATCTCCTGCTGTGGGGTACTGCGGCGGGCCTCGGCGTTTCTCTGGTGATGGGCCTCCTGGGGGCAGCCGTCACGGCAGAGGCCGTGCTGCTCCTGTGGGGAATCTCGCTCGTGCTGATTCTATTCCGCATCCGTTTCTTGTGCATGGCCTACGCCGCCGGAATCCTGGGGGTGGTCCGGTGCATCCTCGATTGGGTGCCGGGCGGCTCCGGAAGCGAGGCGTTCGGCTGGCTGTACCGCTGGATGGACCGGGTGGATGTACCCGGGCTGCTGGCGTTAGCCGGCGTGCTGCATCTTGCGGAGGCTCTGCTCGTTCGCACCCAAGGCAGCCGCTCTGCAAGCCCCTTGTTCTATGACAGCAAGCGGGGCAAGCCGGTCGGGGGCTACCATATGTATGGGTTCTGGCCGCTGGCCCTGTTCCTTCTTGTTCCCGTGAGCGGGGGAGGAGGCTTCGAGCTTCCCTGGAGTCCCGTCTTCGGCTCGGAGCTGGCGACGGGCGGCTGGACCGTCATGGCCATGCCGGTGGTGCTGGGCTTCACGGAGCGGACCTTGTCCCGGCTGCCCAAGGAGAAGGCGCGGCGTAGCGCCGGCTTCCTGATGGCGTATGCGCTGGCTGTGACCGGCATGGCGCTCTTGGCCCATTGGGTGGCGGTGCTTCTGCTGCCGGCGGCACTTCTGACCATCGCGCTGCATGAGCTGCTGATCTGGTTCAGCGGCTGGGAGGAGAGCAAGCGCGCCCCCCTCTTCGTCCATGGGCTTCAGGGCTTGAAGATCCTAGCTGTTTTGCCGGGAAGCCCGGCGGCGGAGCTGGGGATCGAAGCCGGTGAAACCATCGAGAAGATCAATGGCGTCCGAGTCCGGACGCGGGAGGAGCTTCACGGCGCATTCCAGATCAATCCGGCATTCTGCCGGATGGAGATTCTGAACCTGGAAGGGCAGACGAAGTTCGTCAGCCGGGCGGTGTTCGCGGGAGACCATCATCAGTTGGGCGTGCTGCTCTGCCCGGATGACGACGCCCGGTACATCGTCGAAGAACGGCGGAGGGTCAGCCTGTTGTCCGTGCTGCTGCAGGCCTTCGGAGGACTGCAGGAGAAGAAGGGCTCCAAATCCGCATGAAACCAAAAGCGCTGTCCCACAGCCGGTTAACCCGGCGGGGACAGCGCTTTGTTGTTAATGCGGGATCGGTTCGCGGAGGACGATGATTTCGACGCGGCGGTTTTTGGCCCGATTGGCTTCGGAATCGTTGGGGGCTACCGGCATCGTGTCCGCGTAGGCGGCGGAGACGAACATGTCGTTGCGCATGCCCTCTACCGTCAGGAAGTGGCGGACCACCGAGACGGATCGGGCCTGGGAGAGCCCCCAGTTATCCCGGTACAGGGAGCCGGTCTGGAGCGGAAGATCATCCGTATGGCCCTCGATGCTGACCTTGGTGTTCAAGGTCTGGAAGAGGGAGGCCAGCTTGTTCAGGATCGGAAGAGCAGCCGGCTTCAGATCAGCCTTGCCCAAGTCGAACAGGATCAGGTCGTTCAGCTTGATGACGACGCCGCGCTGGCTGTTGTTGGCCGCCACCTGGGCCTCCAGATGGTTCTCGTTGATGTACTGGTTCACCTTGGTTAAGAGATCCCGGAGCTCCTGGTCCCGGATCTCCTGCTCCGAGGCTCCCGGAGTGGCTGCCGGGGTCGGAGTGGGCGTCTGCAGATCCTTCGAGTCGCCTTCCTCCCCCTTGCCGGTCTTCAGGTCGCCCTGGATGCCGTCGTTCTTCAGTATGATGGAATCGGCTTTGGTAAACTGAAGGTGAAGCGAGCGGGAGAGCTCCTCGTACTTGTTCATATCCACTTTACTCATGGCGTACATAATGACGAAGAAGATCAGGAGCAGCGTGATCAGGTCCGCATAGGTGATGAGCCAGCGTTCGTGGTTCTCATGACCCTTTTGCTTCCTATTTCGCCTCGACACGGCCGACACCTACTTCCCCTTGTCCCTTGATGTCCTTCTGATGAAGGAACGAGGTCAGCTTCTTCTTGATCAGCTGCGGGTTCTCGCCGGCTTGGAGCGCCAGAATGCCTTCCAGCATCAGCTCCATCTCGGAGATCTGCTCCTCGGAGCGCACCTTGATTTTGCTGGCGATCGGCAGATAGATGACGTTGGCGCTCATAACCCCGTACAGCGTGGCCGTGAACGCGACGGCGATGGCGGGGCCCAGGTTATTGGGATCGGACAGATTGCCGAGCACGTGGATCAGACCCATAACCGTCCCGATGATCCCCATGGTGGGGGCGAAGCCGCCGGCGGATTCGAACACTTTGGCATAGCCCTCGTAAGCGTGCTCCCTGGCGTCCATCTCCAGCTCGAGAATTTGGCGCGTCAGCTCGGGGTCAGTCCCGTCGACCACCATCATGAGCCCTTCTTTGACAAAAGGATTCGGATGCTCCTGCGCCTTCTGCTCCAAGGCGAGAACTCCTTCGCGCCGGGCGATGGTCGCCATCTCCACCAGCTCATCGATCGTCTGGATGGGGTTGCGGCGGGGCTCGGTAAAAGCGATTTTCAGCGCGGTGCCGACGCCCTTGAGCTGGGATAAGGGAAAGCTGATGATGACGGCACCGATGGTGCCTCCGAATACGATCAGCATGGCGCTGGGGACCCCGAGCGCGTCCAAATGGCCGCCGTCCCAGACATAACCGACGAGAAGGCCGGCGAATGCGACGATAAGTCCTAGAAGCGTTGTAATATCCATGATCAGACCACCTTTAAAGTATCGTGTATGAACCCGTTAAGAATCTGCACAAAGATGCCTCTTAAGTTTGCAACGGGAGGTCAAAACAGGTATAATGGACGGGAACAAGTATTCCCATTTGGCGAACACGCCTTGCTGGATTATGAAACCCTTACACTCCCAGGAAGACACAAAATTTGACACCATGTCAACTTCTATATCGGATGAAGTCGGATGATATTTTATAGGTATTCAAACCTATATGGGACCTGGAGTCCCGGTTCTGAAGGGGGATATCATGAGCGATTCAGGAATTAGCGGACGTACATTCGAATTGCGCTCGGACTTCGAGCCGCGCGGCGACCAGCCGGAGGCCATCGAGCAGCTGGTGAGAAGCATCGAGGCGGGCAAGCGGTACCAGACCCTTCTGGGCGCCACAGGTACCGGCAAGACCTTCACGGCCGCCCAGGTCATCAATCGGCTGAACCGGCCCACGCTGGTCATCGCCCACAACAAGACGCTGGCGGCGCAGCTCTGCAGCGAGTTCAAGGAGTTCTTCCCGAACAACGCGGTGGAGTACTTCGTCAGCTACTATGACTACTTCCAGCCGGAGGCGTACATTCCCTCCACGGATACGTATATCGAGAAGGACTCCAGCATCAACGACGAGATCGACAAGCTCCGGCACTCGGCCACCAGCGCGCTGCTGGAACGCCGGGACGTCATCATCGTCGCGAGCGTATCCTGCATCTATGGCTTGGGTTCGCCGCAGGAGTACAAGGACCTCCGGCTGTCGCTGCGTGTCGGCATGGAGCGTCCCCGCAACGAGATTCTGCACAAGCTGGTGGACATTCAATATCAGCGTAACGACATTGCCTTCACCCGCGGGACTTTCCGGGTTCGGGGCGACGTGGTCGAGATCTTCCCCTCCTCCCAGGGCGAGCATGCCGTACGGGTGGAGCTGTTCGGGGACGAGATCGAGCGGATTACGGAGATTGACGTGCTGACCGGCGAGATTCTGGGTGAACGGGCCCACGTCATGATCCCGCCGGCCTCTCACTTCGTCACTCATCAGGAGACGCTGAAGCGCGCCGTTGTCAATATCGAGCAGGAGCTGGAGGAACGGCTTGCGGAGATGCGGGCCAACGGCAAGCTGCTGGAGGCCCAGCGGCTGGAGCAGCGGACCCGATACGACATCGAGATGATGATGGAGATGGGATACTGCTCGGGCATCGAGAACTATTCGGCCCATCTGACGTTTCGCAAGCGGGGGGAGACGCCCTACACGCTGCTGGATTATTTTCCGGAAGACATGCTGTTCATCGTGGACGAATCCCACGTAACGCTGCCGCAGATCCGGGGGATGTATAACGGGGACCGCGCAAGGAAAGAAATGCTGGTGGAGCATGGATTCCGTCTCCCCTCCGCGCTGGATAACCGGCCGCTGCGCTTCGAGGAATTCGAATCGAAGATCAGCCAGATCCTCTTCGTCTCTGCGACGCCGGGTCCCATCGAGCTGGAAGCCTGCCCGGAGATGGTGGAGCAGATCATTCGTCCGACGGGTCTGCTGGATCCGATCATCGAGGTGCGGCCGACCCAGGGACAGATCGACGATCTGATCGCCGAGGTCCGGGACCGGATCGCCAAGGATGAGCGGGTCCTCGTGACGACCCTGACGAAGAAGATGTCGGAGGATCTGACGGACTACCTGAAGGAGATCGGCATCAAGGTCCGTTATCTGCACTCGGATATCAAGACCATCGAGCGGATGCAGATCATCCGGGATCTACGGTTAGGTACCTTCCACGTGCTGGTCGGCATCAATCTGCTCCGGGAAGGTCTTGACCTGCCGGAGGTGTCCTTGGTTACTATCCTGGATGCGGACAAGGAAGGCTTCCTCCGGTCGGAGCGTTCGCTGATCCAGACCATCGGCCGGGCGGCCCGGAACTCTAACGGCAAGGTCATCATGTACGCCGACAAGCGGACGGACTCCATGGAGAAGGCGATCCGCGAGACAGAGCGCCGCCGTGCCATCCAGGAGGAGTACAACCGGCAGCACGGCATCACTCCACAGACGATCCAGAAGCGGGTTCGCGACGTCATCGAAGCGACGAAGGCCGCCGAGTCCAAAGCGGAGTATCTGACCGAGGTCAAGGGCTCGAAGATGACCAAGAAAGAGCGGAAGACCCTGATCGAACGCCTCGAGCAGGAGATGAAGGAAGCGGCGAGAAACCTGCAGTTCGAGAGGGCGGCCGAGCTCCGCGATGCGGTCCTGGAATTGAAGTCGCAGGATTAATCCTCTTAAGATATGGTGATTTTTGAATAGAGAAGGGTGGAACCTCTACTGTGGCAAGTGAAGCGATCGTCGTCAAAGGAGCCCGCGCCCACAACCTGAAAAATATCGACGTCACGATCCCGAGGGATCGCTTCGTCGTTTTGACGGGATTAAGCGGCTCGGGCAAGTCGTCATTGGCATTCGATACCATCTATGCGGAAGGGCAGCGGCGCTACGTCGAATCTCTATCCGCTTACGCGCGGCAATTTCTGGGGCAGATGGATAAGCCGGACGTGGACTCCATCGAGGGTCTGTCTCCGGCCATCTCCATCGACCAGAAGACCACGAGCCGCAACCCCCGGTCTACCGTGGGCACGGTGACGGAGATCTATGACTATCTGCGTCTCTTATTCGCTCGGATCGGCCGTCCCCATTGTCCGGAGCACGGCATCGAGATTACCTCCCAGACCGTCGAGCAGATGGTGGACCGGCTCATGGAATACCCGGAGCGCACCAAGCTGCAGATTCTGGCGCCGGTGGTATCCGGGCGGAAGGGCGAGCATACGAAGCTGCTGGCCGACATCCAGAAGCAGGGCTTCGTCCGGGTGCGGATCAACGGGGAGCTGCATGAGCTGTCCGAGAAGATCGAGCTGGAGAAGAACAAGAAGCACAGCATTGAGGTGGTCGTGGACCGGATCGTGGTGAAGGCCGATGTCCAGGCCCGGATGGCCGACTCCCTGGAGACCGCTTTGAAGCTGGCGGAGGGTAGGGTCATCGTCGATGTAATGGACCATGAAGAGCTGCTGTTCAGCCAGAACCTGGCCTGTCCAGAGTGCGGCTTCAGCATCGACGAGCTGTCTCCCAGGATGTTCTCTTTCAATAGCCCCTTCGGAGCCTGTCCGGAGTGCGACGGCCTCGGCATCAAGATGATCGTGGATCCGGACATGCTGGTGCCGAACCAGGGCCTGTCCATTGAGGAGGGGGCCTTCGAAGCGTGGGCCGGCGGAACCTCCACCTACTACCCGCAGTTCCTGGCTTCGGTATGCCGCCACTACGGCATTCCCCAGGATGTGCCCGTGAGTGAGCTGTCGCCGGAGCAGATGAAGCTGATTCTGTACGGAACAGGCGGAGAGAAGATCCGGTTCCAATACGAGAATGACTTCGGTCAGCGCAGGGATGCGATGGTTCCCTTCGAGGGAATCGTGAGGAATCTGGAGCGCCGCTACCGGGATACGGCTTCAGACGGCATCCGGGAGTTCATCGAACAGTTCATGAGCTCCAAGCCCTGCGGCAAGTGCAAGGGTCACCGCTTGAAGCCGGAGACGCTGGCTGTGACAATTAATGAGAAGAACATCGCCTACTCGACGGATCTGTCGGTTGGGGATGCTCATGAATTCTTCGAAGGGCTGAAGCTGACCGAGAAGGAACTGACTATCGCCCACCTGATCCTGAAGGAGATCAAAGCCCGGCTGGGCTTCCTGGTCAACGTCGGTCTGGATTACCTGACCTTAAGCCGGGCCGCCGGAACGCTGTCCGGAGGAGAGGCCCAGCGGATCCGGCTGGCTACTCAGATCGGCTCCAGTCTGATGGGCGTTCTCTATATTCTCGACGAACCCAGCATCGGTCTCCATCAGCGGGACAACGACCGGCTGATCCAGACTTTGGTGCACATGCGTGATCTGGGCAATACGCTGATTGTCGTCGAGCACGACGAAGACACCATGCTGGCCTGTGACTACATCATCGACATCGGTCCTGGCGCCGGAATCCACGGCGGGCAGGTCATCGCTCAGGGCACACCGGCCGAGGTGATGGAGAATACCGATTCCCTGACAGGCCAATACTTGAGCGGACGGAGGTTCGTGCCGGTTCCGTTGACCCGCCGCAAGCCGAATGGCAATTGGCTGGAGATCAAGGGAGCCAAGGAGAATAACCTGAAGAACGTCAACGTGAAGATCCCGCTGGGTGTGTTCTCCTGCGTGACGGGTGTATCCGGAAGCGGCAAATCTACGCTGGTGAACGAGATTCTCTATAAGACACTGGCGCGGGATCTGAATGGGGCCAAGGTTCGACCGGGCGAGCACAAAGCGATTACCGGTCTGGAGCATATCGAGAAGGTCATCGACATCGATCAATCGCCGATCGGTCGGACTCCGCGCTCCAACCCAGCCACTTATACGGGCGTATTCGACGATATCCGTGATGTCTATTCCGTTACCAATGAAGCTAAGATCCGGGGGTACAAGAAGGGGCGCTTCAGCTTCAATGTGAAGGGCGGGCGCTGCGAGGCTTGCCGCGGAGACGGCATCATCAAGATCGAGATGCACTTCCTGCCGGATGTCTACGTTCCTTGCGAGGTGTGCAAGGGAAACCGCTATAACCGGGAGACCCTGGAGATCAAGTACAAGGGCAAGAGCATTGCGGAAGTGCTGGAGATGACGATTGAGGATTCGGTGGAATTCTTCAAGAACATTCCGAAGATCAACCGGAAGCTGCAGACGCTGCTGGACGTAGGCTTGGGCTATATGAAGCTGGGTCAGCCAGCCACCACGCTCTCAGGCGGCGAGGCCCAGCGGGTGAAGCTGGCGGCCGAGCTGTACCGCAGAAGCACCGGCAAATCCATCTACATTCTGGACGAACCGACCACAGGTCTGCACATCGATGACATCGACCGGCTCTTGAAGGTCCTGCACCGTCTGGTGGATAACGGAGAGACCGTACTGGTGATCGAGCACAACCTGGATGTCATCAAGACGGCCGATTATCTGATCGATCTGGGTCCGGAAGGCGGCAACCGCGGCGGCACGATCGTGGCAACCGGCACGCCCGAGGATATTACAAAGGTGGAGCTCTCCTACACTGGCCGCTACCTGAAGCCAGTTTTGGACCGCGACCGGGAACGGACTGTGAAGCGTCTGGAGCAGGAGATGCCAGAGGAAGAGAAATCGGTCGTATAGGACCAATAGTGGAGATAATCATGAACCGCTGTCCGGATATTCATTCCGGGCAGCGGTTTTTGTTCGTTTAGGACTTTATATGCAGCAGAATTATAACCTTGGGCGTGGTAAAAAAGGCGGAGTATTCATCAAAACGTAGTCAAATCTAATTCCTATTACCTAGAGGACTACAGGCATATTTTGGAATTAAATATAATGGTATATTATGGATCATGTTGTTGGTTCTACATAATATGACGGAATATACGATGATTAGACATAATAACCATTTTAAGTTAATAGTTACTATAAAGTTTTGTTCGAAAAAATTTTATCAAATGCTATAAACTAATGGGTCCCCATTGTCGATATAAGTAATAAGCAAGCAGGACGCTTGCTCCATTACATAACGACACCAGTCAAGGATGACTGATTTGGACCCATGACCTTCGCAGGACGCGAAAGGGCTTGGGAACGATCAGTCATCCTTTTTATTATGTTCAAGGAGGAATGAAACATGTTGGTAGTAGGCAGGAAGCCCGGTGAGTATGTCATGATTGGCGAAGAGATTATGGTGAAGGTCGTGAAGAGCGAGGACGGCAATCTGCGTCTGGCCATCGACGCACCGAAGGAAGTGCGCATTGTGCGCGGGGAGCTTTACGAGGAACAGAACAACAAGTGGAAATCGTAATGTCGTAAGGTAAGAGGACGAGCTGAATACGGATCTCATGGACGAGACTATGTGTTTACTTTCAACATTCGGTAGGGAAACCGGCTGTTCAAAGTGGATAAATAGGCTCGTCTTTTTTGTTTTGGTAATAGGTCTGCCGCTCATTCTAGGGCCCGGTGAGCTGCAGCTTGTTATATATCAGGGTGGGAAAGGAAGCCCGCCTACAACCATTCCAAGGAGGAAGAATAAACATGAGAATCAATCACAACATCGGTGCATTGAACACCCATCGTCAGCTGTCTGCTAACACTGCTAACCAATCCAAGTCCATCGAGAAGCTGTCTTCCGGTCTTCGCATTAACCGTGCAGGCGACGATGCCGCAGGTCTTGCGATTTCCGAGAAAATGCGCGGTCAGATCCGCGGCCTGGACCAAGCTTCCCGTAACGCTCAAGACGGAATCTCTCTCATTCAAACGGCTGAAGGTGCTTTGAACGAGACAAACTCCATCCTGCAGCGTATGCGCGAGCTGGCTAACCAATCTGCTAATGGAACCAATACGGGCACTGACCGTGCAGCTATTCAAGACGAGATTAACCAGCTGACCTCTGAGATCAACAGAATCGGAAATACGACGGAGTTCAATACTCAGAAGCTGCTTAATGGCGGAATGGGCTCCACCGATGGTGCAAAAGTTACTCAGGCTACAAGTGCTAAGATTGAGTTGGGTGCGGTAACTGGTGGTAACCTCGCAGCCGGTACTTTCATTAAAGTGGATGGTCAAACCTTCAACCTGGGTGGTTTAACTACAACGGGTAATGATGCTGCAACGGCAACCTTGCTGGGCAATGTCACCTCCGGTGGCACCAAGCTGTCTGATCTGGTTGATATCACAAATGGTACTACAGGTCTGGTCTTCACAGCAAAATCTCAGGGCGTTGCAAGCAAAATCGAGTTTAGCCAAGTAGCTGAAGCTGGAATCGGTTTGGGTGCGACACAGGCAGCTACAGTTGGAAGCCCGACCACTGTCGAACGCGCTGGTATTCAGGGTACTGCAGCAATCGGAGCAGCAGCTGATACATCTATTGCTGCAGGTGCTAGCTTCAAAATTACCGTAGGAACCGAAAGTGCAGTAGAAATTAAATTGAACGAAGGCACTGCAGCGAAGGTTTATGATACCTTCAACGCAGATTCGAATATTGCGAATGCCGCTAGACAAGATTTTATTAAGGATATTAACGCCGCTCTCCAAAAGGCCGGTCTGGATGGAAAAGTAACCGCATCGTTAGCCGCCGACAACAAAATCCAGTTCATCTCCGAAACCGGTAAGGATATCTCCCTGGCCGACGGAACTGGAACTCCTCTGGCGGCAGCAACTGGCCTTGCCTTTACAACCGCATCCGACATGACAACAGCTAAGAATGTACAACAAGTTGTCGGTGCTGGTGTTCAAGGCGCTGGCTTTACAACCAAGTTCCAAATCGGTGCAAATGCTGGTCAATCGATGTCCTTGTCCGTGAACGACATGCGTTCTGCAGCATTAGGTATCACCGGTAACGCCGGTCAAGCCGGTTTTACTACAACTAATACTGTAACTAACGGAACCAATGACATTAAAGCAGAGGCAGCTCTGAATGTTCTGACTAAAGAAGATGCTTCCAAAGCAATCACCATTATCGACAAGGCTATCACTTCTGTATCCGCTGAACGTGGTAAGCTTGGTTCCGTTCAAAACCGCTTGGAGCACACCATTAACAACCTGCAAACTTCTTCCGAGAACCTGACTGCCGCAGAATCCCGTATTCGCGACGTAGACATGGCGAAGGAAATGATGGAGCAGACCAAGAACTCCATCCTGGCTCAAGCTTCTCAAGCAATGCTGGCCCAAGCCAACCAACAGCCGCAAGGCGTACTGCAGTTGCTGCGTTAATCCGCAAGCTAAGCAGAAGAGACCCTGGACACTCCAGGGTCTTTTTATTATTCCTCCACCACCAGCTCCAGCCGGTAGGTGACCGTCTCACCAGGCGCCAGGTAGCGCAGCGTGCCTTGGTCTGCTTCATGCTGCAGACCGGATACCGCGCAGTTGGAGGGCTCCAGGCCCAGAACGTGAACCCCTGCGCCAGGCATCCGCCATTGCACCAGATTCGGCAGGGTGCGGGCGTCCCAGCGAAGACGGACGGAGAGGGGGCGCGTGCCACCGACCCCAAGTGGAAAAGACGGCTGTCGAATTACGGCCTCTGCCATACCGTCCGCATCTGAAGGGGCAGGCTGAGGCACCTCGTGATAGTAAACCCGCTCCGATGCGTCCGGGTCAGGCTTGGCCCAGCGATCATAGCCGTCCATAGGTGTTCCGACATCGCGTGGAGTCAGGCTGCGACCGGGGAAATGAACGGTGGTTTCCTCCGTCAGCAGCGGGAACCCGAAATTAAAATGATACAGCATCATATGGGGGCATATCTGAAAGCCGATATTCTCGACCCGGTCCACCAGCATGATTCGATTCTCCCCCAGCCGGCTATGAAGGGTCCGCTTCCAGCGGAGGGAGTGTCCGAAGATGAAGGTCTCTTCCATAATCCCGCTGATCCGCATCTCATAGTGATCCTGCAGCCATTCTCCCTCGGCGCAGATGTGGCGGGCAGGGGTATGATGGGCGCGGCCATGAAGCCCGTAGGATGCCCCTCTGAACTCACTAGGGGAACCGACGTTTATGGGACCGCAGGTCATCAGAAGCCCGCCGGAAGCCGAGCGAAGCCATTCGAGCCCCTCTGAACGATAGTATGCCGGATGCACATCCCCGTTGGTTGATTGCCAGGACAGGGGGACACCGGCAAACTCGGTTAAGGAAAGGTCCATTCCCTTACCGGGAAGCACCTCGTATGCAAGGCCGGAGCCCGTTCGGACTTGAATGATTTCATTGCCTGCCTCCGGCCCCTCGGTATAAGCGAACCTGCGGATGCCTCCGAGCTGCTCCAACCGTCCAGCTCGGGCTTCCATATCACGGCGGCTCCATTCTTGACCATATAGCTTCATGGCTACCATACTCCCTTTCGGAATAACTTTCACGTGAAAGTGCAACTTCATCATACACACTTTCAAGCCTATTGGGAAGTAGGCTCATGGACAAAAATAAAGCCCCGGCACGAAGCCGGGGCGCATATCGATCCATCCGTTTAGGAAGCCAGGATGGTATTGAGACGGTCTTGAAACGCCGGAACGCCGACGCGGTTCACAAATTGGTTGAAGGTCTCGTCTTGGCTGCGGTTCTCCTTGTAATAGAGGACCAGCTGGGCCAGAACCGGCCCGACGTTGTCGCCGACAACACGGCCCTTCAGGACGGTGTTGAACTGGGCGCCATGGCCGAGAGTACCGCCAACGGCGATGTCGAAGGCGTCGACCATGCCTTCCGGAGTTTTCACCAATGCGCCTTGCAGGCCGATGTCTGCAATGTGCTTTTGGCCGCAAGCGTTGGGGCATCCGACGAAGTGAATCCGGATCTCGCTGTCCAGCTCTACATGCTGATCCAAGTATTCGGCCACCTTCACCGCACGAATCTTCGTCTCGACGACAGCCAGGTTGCAGAACTCGTTACCGGTGCAGGATACGGTGCGGCTGGTGAACTTGTTCGGATTCGGAGTCAGGCGCTCCAGCACCTTCTCCTTCAGAAGGGCATCCACCTTGGCGTCCGGTACTCCGGACAGGAGGATGTTCTGGGACATGGTGGTGCGCAGCTGCCCGTTGCCGTAGACGTCAGCCAGGCGGGCCAGCTCCTCGAATTCTTCGCCGGTTAAGCGGCCGACCGGAACATTCAGACCGACGTAGTTCAGGCCAGCTTCCTTCTGCGGATGAACACCGTCGAAGTAAGCGGCATTCCATCCTACGGTCTTGTCTTCGCCCAGGGCGGGCAGCTCGCCGATGATCTCAGTCAGCTTGGCCAGGAACTTCTCGGCGCCCCAATCGGCAACCAGGAACTTCAGGCGGGCATGGTGGCGCTTCTCCCGATAGCCGTAATCGCGGAAGATGGTGCAGACGCCGATGGCGACCTTCAGGACATCCTCCGGGCGGGCGAACAGGTCCAGCTTCTGAGCCAGGTGGGGCTTCGCGGACAAGCCGCCGCCTACCCACACATGGAAGCCGATGACCTCTTGGCCGTCGATGACTTTGACAGCCGGTGTGAAGGCCAGGTCATTGATCTCCGCATGGGCGGTATTATAAATATTGGCGGAGATGGACATTTTAAATTTGCGGGGCAGGTTGGAAAAATCCCGGTTCAGCAGGAAATAATCGTTAACCTGATCCACCAGGGCCCGGGTATCCATCAGCTCGTTCGGATCGATGCCGGCCAGCGGGTTGCCGACGATGGTTCGCGGGCAGTCGCCGCAAGCTTCAAAGGAGTACAGTCCGACCGATTCCAGACGCTTGAATATGTCCGGCATATGCTCCACGCGCAGCCAGTGGTACTGCACGGCCTGGCGGGTGGTGACGTCCATCAGGTTGCGGCCGTAATCCTTGGCGATGCCGGCCAGAACACGGGCTTGCTCGGTGTTCAGAACACCGGAGTTGATGCGTACGCGCATCATGAAGTGCCCATCCTTCGGCTTCTGCTCGTAGACGCCGGCCCACTTGAAGCGGTTCAGCTCATCCTCGGGAATGGCTTCGTAACCCTCTGCGGCGTATTGTTCAATAATGGTGCGGATGACGTCCAGTCCATCCTTCTCCAGCTTCAGCAGCTCCACTTTATTTAATTTCGACGTGTCTTCCGCCCAAATCGGTTGGTAAGCCATGGTGTGTGAACACCCTCCTCGTTCGATAGAAATCCGATTAAAACAGTCTGAATTCATTAAGGCTATACTACCATATTTGGTGTCCACCGTAAACGTTTGACGGTATAAAGCTTTATTATAAAACAAACCTTTTTCCATAATAAATAAAAGAAAACGACATATTTCTTGTGCTACTCGCGTAAAAATCAAGTCCATACCGAGGCTAAGTTTGAAAATATTGTGCCAAATCCATTACAATACAACAAAAGACTTGCGTAAGCGACCACTACAATATAACATATAACATGATAATAATTAAAAGGAGGGGTCTCGATGTTTTTGGCTGCAGAGGAAGCTGCTACCAGCGGTGGCCACATCGATGTGTTTGATTTCTTTGTTATCGCCTTTACCATCCTCATCGCCATCGGGGTGATCCGTTCTCTAACGGCAAAGCAGAAGAACCTCTTTGCCATCGGATTCGGGCTGGTAAGCCTATTGGTATTCCTGATCATGGATTATGGCATGCTGAAGACTTGGTTCTGACAGCCTGCTTGACCATACCGTAATGAATGACGAGAGCCTTTCGGCTGCGGAGACGCACCGGGAGGCTTTTTTGGCCTATCCGGATATGCAAAAAAACCCCGGGCGTCGCCGTTGACGCGCCCGAGGGCTTACTCCAGATCAGATCGTACTACACCCACCACATTTCGCCAAGAGGCTCGCGGATCAGAACCTGCTGCAGGTTCTGGACCGCCTTGGTGAAGCCCTCTTCGACGGACATAAGGCCATCCTCGTGCTCGATGCTCACGACGTAATCATAGCCGACCAAGCGCAGAGCGCTCATGATGTCCGCCCAGGTCTTCAGATCGTGTCCGAAGCCCACGGAACGGAACTGCCAGGCGCGGTCCAGCATATTGCTGTAGGACTGCATATCGGTCAAGCCGTGCTTGTTGACGTTGATCGGGTCGATGGACGTGTCCTTCGCATGGAAGTGGTGAATGGCGCCGGCACGGCCCAGGATCTGAACGGCTTGAACCGGGTCGATGCCCTGCCACCACATATGGCTCGGATCTAAATTTGCTCCGATCGCTTCGCCTGCTGCCTCGCGCAGTCGGAGCAGGGTGCCCGGAGTATGGACGGAGAAGCCTCCGTGGAGCTCCAGGCCGACCTTGACGTGATGGTCGGTTGCGAACTTGCCCATCTCGGTCCAGTAGGGAATGACCTTCTCCTCCCACTGCCACTTCAGGATGTCTTGGTAGTCGTTCGGCCAGGGAGCAACCGGCCAGTTCGGGTACTTGGCATCCTCGTGGTCGCCCGGGCAGCCGGAGAAGGTGTTAACCACCGGCACCTCCAGCTTTTCGGCTAATTGAACGGTCTTCACGAACGTATCATGGAACTCCTTGGCGATGGGCTTCTGGGGATGAAGCGGGTTGCCATGGCAGGACAGGGCGCTGATGATCAGGCCGCGCGATTCGACGGCTTGCTTAAACGCTTTCAACTTGCCCGCATCCTCCAGCAGCACGTCCGGATTGCAATGGGCATTGCCGGGATAAGCACCGGTGCCGATCTCAACGGCCTGCAGACCTTTGGACGCAACGTAATCGAGCATCTCTTCGAACAGCTTCTGGGCGAATAATACCGCGAACACACCTAATTTCATGGAAAACTGCACCTCCATAATTGGTCGAAATGGTCAGTAACTTCCCTCTTGTTCGGATCCGTCCTGCTGGACGGCCTCTCTACACTTCCTATTGTAGGCAATAGGGGGAAGGTTATCTATATCAGAAGTTGCATTGTTTGTATCCTTTTTTGGTCAGTAGCCATCTGCCCGATGCGCGATCCATAACAAAACCCCTGAGGGCGATCCTGCCGGATGACGGGGACCTTCAGGGGTTGGGGGTTACTCGATGAATATCATTTTTTCGACGACCACTTTGTTGTTTTTGGCCCTTGGAACGCTCAACCGAATCGGGCAAAGGTAGAATTATTACTTATTCCGATTAATCAGCTCTCGCGGGTTGACGGTGTTGTCCAGCAGCAGCTTCGAGGCCGCACCTTCCGCAATCCGCTCCCAAGGCACGATCTTGAAGTTCTGGTGGAGCTTCTTGCCGTTCTCGTAGTTGGCGTCATCCTGGCTGACGAAGATCCCGTACGGGTAGGCTTGTCCCAACCCGAAGCCCAATACGTCGATTCCGTCGGTTTCCGAGGTTCCGTCCACTTTGGCTCCGTCGGCAATGGTGAAGCTGGTGATGAAGGTGTTGGCGGCTTCCCGCTGATAGATGGCGTAGCTGTTGCTGCCTTGACTGGAGGCGATCAGGTAGCCCTTTCCGTCCTTGCCGTAGTACAAGGTCAAGCCTTCAATGTCATCCTGCAGGCGGCGTCCGTCGGCGATATCGACGGTGGACAGGGGGTCGCTGCCGGCATCCGGCTCAGCGCCGTACTTCCAGATGGCGGCATCCTCTTCGGCAATGTACATCAAGCCGTACTCGTCATCAGCGACCAGGCCTTCGGATTGGGTGGCCAGCTTGAACTGGCGGACCAGCTTGCCGTTGACCTTGCCTTGGCCGTTGTCGGCGAGCTCGTATTGCTCGAACTCTCCTTTTTTGCCGAGGACCAGGGCGTAGAACTTATCCGTCTTCAGGCTGTGGTAAAGGCTGAACCCATACACCTCTCCCATCTTGGACTTGATCGGCTCTCCGGCAATGCTGCTCAGCTCGCCCGTATCCCCGTTGACGGCGAATACGTCAATGGTATTGGTGGTCCGATTGGTGGCCGCGACGATGTCTACCTTTTTGCCCCCGAGAGGGAAGCTGTAGCGCAGGTCAATATTGTTCATTTTGCCGAGCTTGTAGGATTGAAGCTGCTTGCCGGCCAGGTCATAGACCAGGATGCCGCCCGCTTTGTTCGTGGCGATCAGCTTGCTGCGGGAGGGATCCTTCGGATCCAGCCAGATGGCCGGATCATCCGCGGCATCATCGCCGGAATCCACGGCTTCCGTCTCGGCCGAGGCTTGTACCGCGAACGTCGGGATAGCGTCCTTGGGATCCTGGTACTTGGCCTGTTCATCCCGGATGCTCTGCAGAAGGGAGGAGGGAACCTGGGTGCGCTCGTTCACCAGCTTGACGGGTGCCGGAAGCTTGCCCGTTTTGCCTGCCAGGCGGTACTCGCTCTTATCGACGGCTACGAACCCTACGATGCCGTTGCCCAGCTTAAAGGTGACGGTTTGGTCCTTCTCGTCCCAGGTTATCTTGGCGCCCAGCTTCTCCAGCTCCGTCCGAAGGGGCACATACCCCGAATCGGCGGCATAGGCGTTCGTCCCCAGAAGGGCGAGCAGGGCGGATGCGGTTACGGTTGTTACTAGAATGGTTTTCAAATTCACGGTGATCGGATCTCCTTTTGGTAGCGATTTGCTCTATCATAAGGAGGAATGGTTTTCCCCGTGTTAGAGGGATGTTAAGATATTCCAAAGAAAGACCTGACTTGGAATGGCCCCCAAATGCACGGAACCCCTGGAACGGATCCGATATAGTAATGAAGCGAGAGGATGTGAAGGGATGGATTGGGTTGCCCGAATGAATGCGGCCATCGATTATATGGAGGAGCACCTGACGGAAGAGATCGCATACAGGGACATCGCGAAGGCGGCTTGCTGCTCGGAGCACCATTTTCAGCGGATGTTCTCCTTTATGACGGATATGTCCCTGTCGGAGTATATGCGCAGGAGGAGGTTAACCTTGGCGGCCTTCGAGCTGTACGGGAGCACGGTCAAGGTGGTGGATCTCGCGCTGAAGTACGGATACGATTCCCCGGAGGCCTTCACCCGCGCATTTCAGAATATGCATGGGATTACTCCCACGGCGGCACGGAGCTCAGGAGCAACGGTCAAGTCCTATCCCCGCATGTCCTTTCAACTCACCATAAAAGGAGTGACGGGAATGGACTATCGGATCGAAGTTACGCCAGCCTTTCAAGTACTGGGGTTCAGCCACCGGGTATCCATGGAGATGGCCTTTGCCGCGGTGCCGGGGATCTGGTCAAAGGCTCAGGCGGATGGGATTTTCGAGAGACTGTGGGCAGTGGGCAAGGCGGAGCATCCGCTGAGCGGACTCCTCGGTGTCTGCGCAGGCGGGCAATGGGGAAAAGGAGAGGCGTTCGATTATGTCCTCGCCGTGGTCTCAGAGGATTCGGCGACGGATGGGATGACCGAATGGACGTTTCCTGCAACCACCTGGGCGGTCTTCAACGCGCCGGGCCAGCCGGAAGGGCTGCAGGATATCTGGAGGCGCATGTACGCGGAATGGCTGCCGGCGTCCGTGTACGAGCCGGGTGATCTCCCCGCCATAGAGCGTTATTTGCCGCCGGACATGAACCGGAATGAACTATGGATCCCAGTCGTGAAGAAGAGCTGCTCCTGAACAGCAGGAACAAAAAGAAAGACCACAAACCTGACGGTCTGTGGTCTTACTCTGCTTGCCGATAAGCGGGTGATGGGAATCGAACCCACGCTATTAGCTTGGAAGGCTAAAGTTCTACCATTGAACTACACCCGCATGCATGATACCGGTGAGAGGACTCGAACCTCCACGGTTTCCCTCTCGATTTTGAGTCGAGCGCGTCTGCCATTCCGCCACACCGGCATAGAAATAAAAAAAAGCGGACGAAGGGATTCGAACCCTCGACCCTCGCCTTGGCAAGGCGATGCTCTACCACTGAGCCACGTCCGCATAAGATAATGGTGCGGTCGATGGGACTTGAACCCATACGAGCAAAGCTCACTACCCCCTCAAGATAGCGTGTCTGCCATTCCACCACGACCGCATGTAGGTGATCCAATACCAAGATACGCGCTGTAAGGCAAGAGGTGCGTCTAATGCGTATCAAGTGAGGGCAAAATTGATTATACCTCGAAATCGCTTGCGATTCAACCGTTAAATAAATGAAACATGAGCCATGTAGGACTCGAACCTACGACACCCTGATTAAAAGTCAGGTGCTCTACCGACTGAGCTAATGGCTCACAATGGGGCGATCGAAGGGGATCGAACCCTCGAGTGTCGGAGCCACAATCCGATGCGTTAACCACTTCGCCACGACCGCCATGAAATAAGGGTAAAACAATGGAGGGCGATGGATTCGAACCACCGAACTCGTCAGAGAACAGATTTACAGTCTGCTGCGTTTGGCCACTTCGCTAGCCCTCCAAAAAAAGAAAACCAGTGCCGGCTAGAGGACTTGAACCCCCAACCTACTGATTACAAGTCAGTTGCTCTACCAATTGAGCTAAGCCGGCATAAGAGAAAATAATGGCGGAGCCGACGGGATTCGAACCCGCGGTCTCCTGCGTGACAGGCAGGCATGTTAGGCCTCTACACCACGGCTCCGCGATGTCCCGCAGAGCCGGAGCGGCTGCTGCGGGGTCAAACTATTGCGGGGGCAGGATTTGAACCTGCGGCCTTCGGGTTATGAGCCCGACGAGCTACCGGGCTGCTCCACCCCGCGTCATTAGGAAGTACGGAGAGAGAGGGATTCGAACCCTCGAGACGCTTGTGACGCCTACACGATTTCCAATCGTGCTCCTTCGACCAACTCGGACACCTCTCCATAAAAGGCGAACGTTTGATATTGTAACCGATCCGTGGAGAAATTACAACTGGTAATTTGTTGCCCCCAAGTTGGCTCCGAATCAGTCCGTCGCTTGTCGAGCGGCCGGAAGATCAATATATCATGGCCGTCCCCCAAAAGCAAGTTGCGACTTTGTGGAAAAGGCGGTCTGAATGGATTTGGATAAGTCCGCATGATAAACTAATACCATTCCAAGATGGAAAGGAAATCGGTCAATGCCAAAGGTGCGTAAAGATGAAGTGGAGCTTCTGGCTCCCGCAGGGGATTGGGACTGCATGCGGGCCGCCGTCGCCAACGGGGCGGACGCCGTTTATTTCGGGGTCGAGAAGTTTAACGCCCGGGCAAGGGCCAACAATTTTACAACGGACGAGCTGCCGGACATCATGTCCTTTTTGCATAGCTATGGAGTGAAGGGCTTCTTGACCTTCAATATTCTCGTCTTCGAGGACGAGCTGCAGGAGGCGAAGGAGCTGATCGAGGCCTGCATCGATGCCGGGGTGGATGCGGTGATCGTGCAGGATCTGGGGCTGGTCAAGATGATCCGGGACATTTCTCCCGACTTCCCGATTCACGGCTCCACCCAGATGACCATTACCTCTCCCGAAGCGGTGGAATTCACCAAGCCCTTCGAGATGGAGCGGGTGGTGCTGGGCCGGGAGAACAACCTGAAGCAGATCAAGACCATTGGGGATCAAGCGAAGCTGCCGATGGAGATTTTCGTGCATGGGGCAATCTGTGTGTCTTATTCCGGGCAGTGCCTCACCAGCGAGATGTGGGGGGGGAGGTCGGCGAACCGGGGCGAATGCGCACAGGCCTGCCGTCTTCCCTACGACCTGGCGGTGGACGGAATCGTCAAGCCCATGGGGGATGTGGCCTACCTGCTGTCTCCGAAGGACCTGGCGGCCCTGGAGCTGGTGCCGGAGATCATCGAAGCGGGAGTCACCTCCTTCAAGATCGAGGGCCGGATGAAAAGCCCGGAATATGTGGCCAACGTGGTCAGCAAGTACCGGGCGGCCATCGACCGTTATCTGGAGGACCGAAGCGTCAAGCCTTCCAAGGAAGAGATTCGGGAGCTGGAGCAGAGCTTCTCCCGGGGGTTCACCTATGGCTTCCTGAAGGGAACCAACCACAAGCAGCTTCTGGACGGTACCTTCCCCAAGAGCCGCGGCGTCTACTTGGGACGGGTGAAGGAAGTGCTGCGGGATGCGGTTCTCTGTGAGCTGGAGTCGCCTTTGAAACGGGGAGACGGCATCGTGTTCGACGCCGGAGACCCGACGAAGAAGGAGGAAGGCGGACGGGTCTATGACCTGCGCAAGCAAGGCCGCAAGCTGGAGGGCGAGTTCCCGGGAGGAACAGTGGAGGTGGTGCTGGGGCGCAATGACGTGGACCTGTCCCGCGTGAAGCCCGGCAACCGGCTCTGGAAGACGAACGATCCGCACCTGGACAAGCGGCTTCGCCAGACCTTCGAGACGGACAAGCCGTACCGGACCTTCCCCCTGGAGGTTCGCATTACCGGTTCGGAGGGGCAGCCGCTCAAAGCCTGGTGGACCGATCCGCAAACCGGACACACGGCCTATGTGGAATCCGAGGTGATGCTGGAGGCGGCCCAGAAGCGCCCGATGGACCAAGCTCTCTTCGAGGAGCAGTTCGGCCGGATGGGCGGCACCTTGTTCTTCCTGGCTAAGCTGGATCTCCATCTGAACGGCGAACTGATCGTGCCCATGAGGGAGCTGAACAACATGCGCCGCAAGGCGGTGGAGGAGCTGGAGTCTGCACGCCGCAAGCCGCGGGCCTATATCAAGCGCTCCGTGGACGTCTATGCGGACGCCATAGCGCCGGCACCTAGAGCGCCACACCCGGAGCTGACGGCTCTGTGCCGCTCGCTGGAACAGGTCAAGAGCGTCGCCCAGTCCGAGGTAAAGCTGATCTACGCGGACTTCGAATTCATCAAGCAGTTCCCCGCGGCCATCGAGGCGGTGAAGGCGGCCGGGAAGCGAATCGCGCTGGTGACGCCCCGGATCCATATGCCGGGAGAGAACGGCTACTTCAAGAACATCCTGAACTTGGAGCCGGATGCGGTGCTGATCCGCAATACGGGGGCCATGTACTACTTCATGCAGCACCGGATGAATCATCCCGGGGAGCACCAGCCGGAGCTGATCGGGGACTTCTCCCTGAACATCGCCAACCATAAGACGGCGGACTTGTTCCTAGCGGCGGGCTGCAGCAGGATTACCCCATCCTACGATCTGAATATCCAGCAGATGACGGACCTGCTCCGCCGGACGGATACGTCCCGGGTGGAACTGGTCATCCAGCAGCATATGCCCATGTTCCATACGGAGCATTGTGTGTACTGCACATTCCTGAGCGAGGGAACGGACTACACCAACTGCGGCCGTCCCTGCGAGGAGCATCGCGTATCGCTGAAGGACCGGGTCGGCTTCTCCCATCCCGTCCGGGTGGATGAAGGCTGCCGCAATACGGTCTACAATGCGGTGGAGCAGTCCGGTGCGGAATATCTCCAGCACTTCATCGATCTGGGCATTCCCTCCTTCCGGGTGGAATTCCTGGAGGAACCGGGGGAGAAGGTACGCGAGGTGCTTCGCCTGTACCGCCAGGCCATTGACGGCCGCATCAGCGGAACGGAAGTGTGGAAGACATTGAAGGCGACGAACCAATTAGGCGTCACCCGAGGCCAGCTGGTCCGATAGCCCATCCAAAAAAGCCTGAACCTAACGCAGCATAAACTGCGAAAGGTTCAGGCTTTTTGGTGTGCGAAGACGTTATTCCGCCATCGACGGTACGTTCTGCTGCTTCTCGCTGTCCCGCGCGATCTTGCCATTGCCGACGAAGAAGGAGGTCAGAACCCCAATGGCGATGATGCCGAGGCCCACGAGGAAGACATAGCTGAAGGCATCGGTCCATGCATGCTTGACGTAGGACACGATCACCTGCGTCAGCTCCGCCGGCATCTTCAGAGCTTCCGGGGCGATCATGATGCCGAACAGGCTGTCGGTATTCTCGGCCAGCTTCGCCAGCACGGTGTGCACAGTCGTATTCGCGGCCACATCCGGGTCCGTCAGAACTTGATTCATGTTGGTCGAGATGCTGTGGTTCATGACGACGTTTAACAGCGTAACCCCGATGGTGCCGCCAATGGAGCGGAAGAAGGTGGCCGCGGACGTAACGGTGCCCAACCGGTTCTTCGGGAATTCGTTCTGGACCACGATGGTCAGGGTAGGCATGACCAGGCCCATACCGACGCCCAGGACGATCATGAACAGATAGGTGGTCCAAGAGGTGGTGTTCACATCCATGGTACTCATCAGGTAGAAGCCCAGGGAAGCGATCAGCATGCCTCCGACCAGGACATTCCGGTATCTCGTCCGGAGCAGAAGCTGCGAGCCCAGGATGCTGGAAGCGATCATGGCGATCATCATGGGGGTCATGGTGGAGCCGGCCTTCGTCGGCGAGACGCCCATGATCGCCTGCATGAACATGGGAACGAACATGATGGCGCCGAACATGCCGAGGCCCAAGAAGAAGCCCAGGATGTTGGTGGTGGCGAACACCCGGTTTTGGAACAAGCTCAGATCCAGAATCGGCTCCGCTGCGTAACGTTCGATGAAACCGAAGATAATAAACAGGATCAGCGAGCCCCCAAAGATGGAATAGCTGGCTGCCGAATCCCAAGCGAACTTATCTCCGCCGAAGGTCAGGCCCAACAGAAGCAGGACCAGTGCCGGAACGAAGGTGGCGATGCCCAGGAAGTCGATGGGAGCGCCGGTGCGGCCTTGAACGGTTTCCCGCTTGAGACCGATGAAGATCAGGATACCGGACAAGAGGCCGAAAGGAACGTTAATGATGAAGATCCAGTGCCAGCTGATGGTATCCACCAGGAAGCCGCCGATAAACGGCCCGATGACGGAGCTCAAGGCGAACAGGCCGCCGAAGACGCCCTGCCACTTGGCCCGCTGCTCTGCGGTGAAGATATCGCCGACGATGGTCTGAGACAAAGGCATGATCATTCCGCCGCCCAAGCCCTGCAAGCCGCGGTAATACACGAGCTGCTCCATGGTGGTGGCCGTAGCGCACAGCCCCGAGCCCAATACGAAGATCAGAATACCCAGGAGGTATAAGAACCGTCTGCCGTATAAGTCCGACAGTTTGCCTACAATAGGTACGATGGTGGTGGATGTGATCAGATAGGCGGTCGTTACCCATGCGAAGATGGAGAAGCCGTTCAGATCTCCCACAATAGTCGGCATGGCGGTGCCTACGACGGTCTGCTCCAGGGCACTGAAGAACATGCCGAGGATAAGCCCGATCAGGACAAGCTGCCTGTTGATGCCGGGTTGCTCTTGACTCATTGTTTATCCCTCCGTTACTCCTTGTGACCAACTGGTCATCCTTAATCTGATGTTAAGAATTCCAGTGGTTCGTTGTAGTTTAACTTGTTTCCAACCGTTCGGTCAGGTATATTGTATACTGGGATGACCAGTCGGTCAATATGATAAAATGTGATGGGAGTGGCGAATATTGAGAGCGGTCATCCGGTTTTCCCTGAACAATAAGTTCGCATTGTGGATCCTTACGGTCATGGTGATTCTCGCCGGTACCTACTCCGGCTTCCGCATGAAGGCGGAGACCATTCCCAACATCGAAGTGCCGATCATGACGGTCACCACGGTTTTCCCGGGAGGGGCGCCGCAGGATGTGCTGGACAAAGCAACCAAGCCTCTGGAGCAGCGCTTGAAGGGGCTGGACGGCGTCAGCACGGTGAGCTCCAATTCTGCTGAAAGCTTTTCCTCTATCATTCTCGAGTATTCCTACTCCAAAAATATGGACGAAGCCGAGCGGGAGGCCCGTGAGGCTGTAAGCTCCGTCAAGCTGGGGACTGGTATTCAATCCCCAACCGTATCAAGAATAAATCTGAATGCCTTCCCAGTCTTGACCTTAAGTCTGACGGATGAGAAGCGGACCCAGGCCGAGCTGTCGGAGCTGGTCACTGCCGAAATAGCCCCGGCCTTCCAGAAGGTCCCGGGGGTGGCAGCCGTACAAGTCTCGGGGCAGATGGCCCAGGAGGTGGTGATCCAGCCTAATCCGGCCAAGATTCAAGCCCTCGGGTTGACCGTCGATACGGTGAAGGGCATCCTGCAGGGCTCGGCGGTAACCTTCCCGCTGGGGGTGTTCGAGATGGACAGGGCGGAGAAGGTACTCGTGCTGGACGGGAATGTCCATACGGTGGAGAGCCTGGGCCAACTTGCGCTTCCTCTGATGCCATCCGCGGCCGGAGCGGGTGCAGGGGCTGGCGCGGGTACAGGAGCTGGCGCACCCGCCGCTCCATCTCCGCAAGCAGGGAACGCGGGGACTCCAGCAGGTCCAGTCCCTGGACCTGCTGCAGGCGCAGTTGCTGGAGCCGGCTTCGGCCTGCCTACGGTAAAGCTGGGCGATGTAGCGGACATCAAAGTGGTGAATCGATCGGAATCCGTCTCCCGTACAAACGGCAAGCCGGCCATCGGCATCAATATCGTCAAGACACCGGATGGCAACACGCTGGATGTCGTCAACGAGATCAAGAAGGAAGCCGGGCTCCTTCAGTCCAAGTATGATGGCTTGAATGTAGTCGATACCCTGGACCAAGGGGAGCCCATCCAACGCTCCATCAGCACGATGCTGAGCAAGGCGGCGTTCGGCGCTCTGTTCGCGGTGGTGATCATCTTACTGTTCCTGCGGAACATTCGATCCACGGTGATTTCTATCGTCTCGATCCCCCTCTCGCTTCTCATCGCAGTTCTGCTGTTGAACGAGCTGGACATCACGCTGAATATGATGACCCTGGGGGCCATGACGGTAGCCATCGGGCGGGTGATCGACGACTCGATCGTCGTCATCGAGAACATCTACCGCCGCATGACTCTCGCCACCGAGCGTCTCACGGGCAAGGAGCTCATTCTGGAGGCGACGCGGGAGATGTTCGTCCCCATCCTCTCCTCGACCATCGTCACCGTGGCCGTCTTCCTGCCCTTGGCGCTCGTAACGGGGCCGATCGGGGAGCTGTTTACGGCTTTCGCCCTGACCATCGTATTCGCGCTGGCGGCTTCACTGCTGGTGGCGGTCACCGTCGTGCCGATGCTGGCTCACCAGCTGATGGGCAAGGGCATGAAAGGCAAGGTCCACCGGGAGGAGGAAGGCGGCCGGCTGGAGGGCTGGTACCGCAAGGCGCTCTCCTGGGCGCTGAATCACAAGCTCATCACCTTCCTGGCTCCCATCGTCCTGCTTATCGCCACGATGGTCGTCCTGGTCCCTGCCGTAGGGGTCAGCTTCCTGCCTTCGGAGGAAGAGAAGACACTCACCATTACCTATAGTCCGGCACCGGCGGAGCGCAAGCAGGATGTGGAAGCCCTGGCGCTGAAGGCGGAGGAGCTGCTTATGAAGCGCTCCGGCGTAGAGGTCGTGCAGTATTCCGTGGGGGGCAGCGGGAATCCCTTTGCCTCCGGCGCCTCCAAGTCCGCCTTGTTCATGGTGAAATATAAGCCGGATTATGAAGGATTTGCCAAAGAGAAAGAGAAGGTATTGGAGGACCTGCAAGCGATGGGCTCCACGGGTGAATTCAAGCACCAGTCCTTCGGAAGCGGCGGCGGAATGGGCGGCAGCAAGCTTTCCCTGTTCGTCTACGGTGACGACCTGAAGACGATCCAGCCGGCAGTGGCTCGGATCCTGGAGAGCATGAGAGCCAGCCCGAGCTTCACCAATGCGGATTCCAGCCTGTCCGAGAGCTACGACCAATACAAGCTGGTGGCTGATCAAGCCAAGCTGAGCCGGCTCGGCTTGACCGCCGCCCAAGTGGGCATGGAGCTAATGCCGGCCCGGGACCGTCCCGTCTTAACCACGGTGGAGAAGAACGGGAAGGACCTGAACGTCTATCTGGAGGTGCCCCGGACAACACCGGCCACAAGGGTGGAGCTGGAGGGCAGGACCATCCGCGCCCCGTTGGGAGTGGACGTGGCGCTGAAGGACATCGTGACGATCGAGGAAGGAAAATCGCCCAACACGCTCTCCCGGCGAAACAACCGGCTGTATGCCGAGCTGTCGGCCGACCTGACGGGGAAGGACGTATCCCAAGCCACACGGGAGGCCCGGGATATCGTGGAAGCTTTGAAGCTGCCTCCGGAGCTGGAGGTGCAATTCGGGGGCGTGACCGAACAGATCAACGAGTCCTTCCGCCAGCTGGGACTGGCCATTGCCGCGGCGGTGGCAATCGTCTATTTTGTCCTCGTGCTGACCTTCGGCGGGGCACTGGCGCCCTTCGCGATCCTGTTCTCGCTGCCCTTCACCGTCATCGGCGGACTGGCCGCCCTCTACCTGACAGGGGAAACCATCAGCGTCTCCGCCATGATCGGAGCCCTCATGCTGATCGGCATCGTCGTGACCAACGCCATCGTGCTGATCGACCGGGTGATCAAGAAGGAACGGGACGGCCTCTCCACGAGGGAGGCGCTCCTGGAGGCGGCGGCTACGCGGTTGCGCCCGATCCTGATGACCGCCATCGCCACAGTGGGAGCGCTGCTGCCGCTGGCGCTGGGCTTTGAGAGCGGCGGGGCGATGATCTCCAAGGGGCTAGGCGTCACCGTCATCGGCGGACTGACGAGCTCGACGCTGCTCACGCTGTTGGTCGTGCCGGTCGTTTATGAATTTATGCGAAGGCTCGGCCGCGGCAAGATAAGGGATGCTTAACGAAACGGGGGGATCATATGGCGGCGGATAAAAGGGAGCAGATCTTGTGGGCGGCGATCAAGCTGTTTGCCGAGAAGGGGTTCCACTCTACCTCCATACAGGAAATTGCGGATGCGGCAGGTGTCGCCAAGGGCTCGACCTATCTGTATTTCAAGTCCAAGGACGCGATTCTCTTGTCCGTATTCACCGATTATTACGGCAAGATGTTCGACGACATCATGAATGCGCCGGTGCCCGATCTGTCTCCGAGAGACCGGCTGAAGGCTCAGATCCGGATGCAGCTGGAGAAGTTCATCGAATTCAAGGATTTCCTCAAAATGCAGATGCGGGAGCAGTTCATCCACCAGAATGAGGATATCAAGAAAGCCGCCGTACAGATGCGCATCCGGGGCTTGCTCTGGCTGCAGGAGCAGATTCAGGGGCTGTACGGGGAAGAAATCCGTCCCTGGTCCCTGGATTGCACCAGTATGTTCCAATCCGTCATGAGCGGGTATATCGGCAACATGATCCTTCATGGGATCCCGCATGATCTGGATGAGCTGGCCGATTTCCTGATCGGCCGGTTGGACGATCTGGTCGCGGGATTGTTGAGAGATCGTCCCAAGCCGATGCTGGGGGGAGTGGACCTGCACGATTTCCTGCAGGAGAACCCGGCGGGGTCGCGGGAGGATAAGCTCCGCCAGCTGTTCCGGCAGATCCGGGAGCTGGCGGAGGCGGATGCCGGGGAGAGCGAAGCGGCGGAGGATCTGACCGCCTCCCTCCAGGTTCTGGAGGAGGAGCTGCAGAAGCCGAGGCCCAAGCGAGTCATCGTGCAGGGCATGGTGACACTCCTTCAGCAGAGCGGCATCTCCGGGATGAAGAAGCTGGTCAAGCAGCTTCAGGCAGAGACGGCCGCCGCGCTGGAGCGGGCGTCGGAAGGATAATCCTAAAACAGCGGCAGGCCTTCTAGGGCTTGCCGCTATTTTTTGTATAAGAAAACCCCCAGTTCGACTGGGGGTTCAGGAAGCTTATAGCTATGAGTAGTCAATCCTTTGAACTCGATGATAAAATTTTAGCCGGTCTGCCAACCGCTAAAAAGTATCGAAGGAGAACAAAGGATGGA